>JBBSCC010000001.1:0-67401 GCA_038250735.1 Sphingomonadales bacterium
GCATGCGCCGGGCGAATATATCGTCGCTCGCGGCTGACCACACTGCCAGCACCCCGCCGGGGGACAGCGCGTCCTTGGCCGCGGTGAGGCCCGTCATTGTATAAAGCCCGTTATTGCCCTTGCGGGTCAGCCCGTCGGGGCCGTTATCCACGTCGAGCAATATCGCGTCGAACTGCGCCCGCCGCCCGCGCATTACCGCGCCAACATCTTCCTCCACCACCGCCACGCGGGGATCATCCAGACATCCGGCGGCAAATTCTGCCATGGGCCCGCGTGCCCAGGCGATCACGGCGGGCACCAGTTCGGCCACCGTCACCCTTGCCCCCGGCCCCAGCCGCGCTAGCAAGGTGCGCAGCGTAAAGCCCATGCCGTATCCGCCCACCAGCACCCGCGCATCCGCCCCCACCCGGTCGCAGGCCAGATTGGCCAGCGCCTCTTCGGATCCGCTCATCCGGCTGGACATCAGTTCTTCACGACCCAGCATGATGAACCAGTCGGTTCCGCGCCGCACCAGCCGCATTTCGCCGCCGCCGGGCACCTGGGTGGTATCGATCAGTTCACGCGGGATCATGCCAGAGCCTTAGCCGCACGGCGACAGTTTGTCGCCCGCGGTTGAGTGACAAGCGCAATATTCTATACTCCCACCTATGCCCCCGCCGCTTGCCTCGTCCCCCATCATCACCGCCGCGCTGGTCGTGCTGTTCGGCGTGCCCGTGGTGCTGTTCATGGTGTGGGCCGTGGATGAGGACATTGTGCGTCGCCACCTCGGCTGGCTTGGCCGGTACATGCTCGTCATCATCCCCCTCTATGCCGCGATGATTGGCGCGGTCGGCTGGCTGTTCGGCGATCCGCACATGTTGATGCTGGGCGGCGTGGTGGCGGCCTTCACGTTGAAGCCCGTTTATGATGCGTGGCGAAAGAAACGGCGCCGCTAAAGCGCCCGCAATCCCGCTGCCCGCTTTGGCCTGATCAGCAACTCGCTCAACCCCCATACCAGCGCGTCGGCACGGTCCGGCGATCGGCCCGGCCCTTCATACCCGCCGCCGGTGATCAGCCCGCATAGCTCATCCTCCAGCGCGGGAAACGCGCCCAGATGCCGCACCCGCCCGGCTTCATACAGCGCGGCCACGGGTTCGGCGCGCGCCACCTTGCCGTGCGCTGCATGCACCAACCGCACCGGCAGCGCAGCATCAGCGGCGATCAGCACCGATTTCACCATGTCGCCGCCATTATTGGCCTCTGCCACCACCCGGTCTGCCCCGTGCCGCGCCGCGCACGCCACCACCGCCCGCGCCCACCCCTCTGGCGAGACCCCGCTGATCGTCGCATCCTCCAGCACATAGCCCAGCCCATCGGCCCCCAGCGCCAGCGCGATGATGCCGCACGCATCACCGCCGATGCTCGCCGACGGGTCAACCGCCACCACCACGCGCACCAGGGCGGCCAATGTCGCCACCCGGCACTGCTCAATCACCGCGCGGCTCCACAAAGCGCCCGCCAGATCGTCGATCAGCTCGCCGTCCAGTTCCTGCCGGCCCAGCCGGGTGCCGCCATAATCGGCGGTCATCGCCGCAACAAAGCTGGTTGGCAGATGGGGATTATCCCGCGTTCGCCCGCATGTTTCAACCAGGCCGGGCAGCGCCATGATGCGGCGCATCAGCGCATTGGGGCGCGGCGTTGTCGTCAACAGCGCGCGCGGCATATCGCCCCTCCGCAGCCCCATCATCAAATTGTCCCAACTCTCATCGCCCGGCCGGCCGCGCCATTTGGCGATTTCGTCGCACCAGGCCAGGCCATGTTCGGGGCCGCGCAACCGCTCAGGCACGGCTGCTGAATAGACATAGGCGTGCGCGCCCGATGCAAACCTCACTTCGCCGTGCGTCGCCCGCCAATCCACCATTTCGTCGCTGCGCGCCACCGCGATCAGCCCGCTGGGGCCTTCAATCATCACCTGGCGCACATCATCAAAGCTTGCCCCCACCAGCGCAATCCGCGCCGACGGCGTTGCGCGGGCATAGGCGCTCACCCATTCCGCCCCGGCGCGCGTCTTGCCAAAACCACGCCCCGCCCGGATCAGCCACACCCGCCAATCGCCCGGCGGGGCGCGCTGGCCATCATGTGCCCATTGCCACCAGCGTTCGTTAAACTCGCGCTGCTGCGGCTTGGTCAGCGCGCCGATAACGGCGGCTTGTTCGTCCGGTGCCAGCGCCAACAGCCGGTCCAGCAAAGCGCGGTCCCCTTCTGCCGTCGGCCCACCTGCCGTCGGTTCGCCTGCCGCCACCCTCACGCGTCAACCTGCCGTTTTTCCATCGCCCGCAGCTTTTTCAGGATCGCGGCATCGGTATCATCCGGGCGCGCGCGCGCCAGCGGGGTGCGCCCGCGCCGGGGCCGATCAGCAACGCCGCCCTTGTGAAAGCCCAGCAATTGCAGGGCAAGCGCGACATCAATCGGCCCAATCACGGCTGTCGCGCCATTGGTAATCAATGTGCCGCCACCTGCCAGCGCATGGCCGACCAGCTTTGTTTCCAGCATCGTATAGCCCGCCTCAAGCGCATCCTGCCACGCCGCCCGAAAACCCGGATCGGCGCGGCGCAGCGCATAGACGCTGGGCAGATCAACGTTGATCACGTCAGCCGCCTCGGTAACGTTGCAGGTGGCGGCCAGGTGATCCAGAAATCTTGTCTTTTTTTGTGGCGACCAGTGCACTTTTTTGGGTCGCCGCTGTGTCGTGCCGCGATCTGCCGCCGCCGGGGTTGGCCGATTGTGGCTTGCCCGCGTCACATCGCCCTCCCCCCTGTGCTGAACGCCAATGGGGCGGCCCGGCTTTCGCCCGACCGCCCCTCCGACCGCTTCATGTAACCAGCTCGACTCGCAATTCTTCAGCGTTCCTGTTATGTACCGGAACAGCGTGACGATGTCAAGGCAAAATAACCTATATGGTTATTTATTGGCGGTCGCTGATCCCGGCCAGCACCGCATCCCAGGCCGCAACCTCGTCATCATAGCGCTCAATCACCGTCACCGCACCGATTTGCCGTGATGCCAGATCGATGCTGATCGATCCCCGCCACTCAAAGCTGGCATTGCCCGATAGCGTGACCATCAATTCAGGGGACACCGACGCGCGCACCATGCCGCCGCGATTAAAAACCGTCAGCGGCGCATCATAGCCAATACGCCCGGTCAAACAGGCGGCAACCGTCGCCGCCGCCATGGCGCTGCCGCAACTATCCGTCAGGCCAACGCCGCGTTCAAAGGTGCGCACGAACAGGTCGCGGCCGCGCAGTTCGACAAACGACACATTGGCGCGGTTGGGCAGCCAATCGGGTGCCGCCTCGCACACCGCGCCAATCGCGCTCAGCTCAGCATCATCGATGCGGTCAACAAAGCTGATCAGGTGCGGGTTCGGCATGGCAACCGCGGTGAACAGCCGCGGGCTTGCTGCGCCCACTGGCATCAGGCCCTCCAGAATCAGGCCCGGCACCGCCGCCTCCACCAGCCGGGTCGCGTTCGCCAGCGGCCAGCGCGCAACCGCCAAATCGGCGGGGCCGGCCGTCTCCCGCACCGTGTACACGCCCGGGGCCAGCGGCGGATCAGCCGCCACATCGGCGCTGGTCGTCTTCAGCCGCACCGTTGCCTGGTCAATCCCCAACGCCGCGAACCCCGCCCGCGCCACGCAGCGCAAGCCGTTCAGGCACGTCTCTGCTTCCGATCCGTCGGCGTTGAACATCCGCATGCCAAATGCCTGCGCGCCCGCCCCGCTGGTCAGCAACAGCAAGCCATCGCTGCCCACCGGCCCTGCACGATTGGAAAGCACGCGCGCGACCATGCCCCATTCGGCATCGCTCAACGCCACCGTGCGCGCATCAATCAGCGGAAAGTCATTGCCCGATCCGTGGCATTTGATGAAATCGATCTGCATGGCGGGCAATATAGGGCGTTGTTGGTCAAATGTCCGCAACGCCCATGCCGGGCCTCATTTCGGGGCGGGCGGCAAAAAGTGATAAGCGCACAATTTGTTGCCATCCATATCGCGGAAATAGGCGAAATAGGCAGGCGATGCGTCGCCACCGCGCGCGCCGGGATCGCCCTCGTTCGCGGCCCCCAGTTCCAGCGCCTTGGCATGGAATGCGGCCACCGCCTCGCGGCTTTCCAGCCCGAATCCCGCCAGCGTGCCATTGCCGATTGTCGCGTCATTCCCATCATAGGGCCCCAGCACGCCAAACAGGCTTTTGCCCGGCCGCCCGTATAGCCGCCCGCCGCTGGGGTGGTTGAAGAACGTCTTCATCCCGATGGATTCAAGCAGTGGATCGTAAAAGGCCTTTGCGGCTTCCAGATTGTTCGATCCGACCGTGGCATAATTCAGCATGGCAATATCCTTATTGGGTGGGGCAAAGCATCAGGCGAGCGACGCAGCGAGTGCCTTTTCAGCGGCCACAATGGGCGTAAAGCTTGGCCGCGCCAAAATGGCCGCGACATAGGCCGCCGTGCGCGGCCAGCGCGCCGGATCGATCACCAGATTGGCGTGATCCAGGTTCACAAACGGGCTGCATACAGAAATATCCGCCAGCGTGATCCGGTCCTCGACCAGAAAGCCGCTCGGCGGGATAACCCCTTCCAGATAATCGAGCAGCGGCGGCAATTCGACATCGGCGGCGTTGGCCGCAATCGATTCGTCAAACGGGCGCTTCAGCAGCTTGGGCAGTAAAAACCGGTGCGAGAATATCTTGGCGGCAACCGCAAAGAAGATCGAATCGGCGAATTCTTCAAACCAGATCGTGCGGGCATGGGCGATGGGCGCGGTGGGAATCATGTTTGCGTCAGGGAATTTGGCTTCCAGATACGCGCAGATCGCAGTTGAATCGGAAATGCAGAAATCCTGGCCATTATCCGCGCCGGGATCGCGAAAGCCGGGGATTTTGCCAAACGGGCTCGCCTCGGCAAAATGCGGACCGCCCTGGCCAAGCCCGGCACGCTCCAACGTCAGCGTCAGGCCTTTTTCGGCGCCAAATGCCATCACCTTGCGGACGAAGGGGGAAATGGTGGAACCGTACACGATCATGGCCGCTCTCCTTTGATTGGGTATCGATTTGAATATCGTTTCGGCACGCGCAATACAGGGTTCAGTTGCAGATCGCCACTGTATTTGCACGCCCTCGCCAGCCGGTACGCGTCAGCTGAGTTGATAATGGGCGGCAATCCGGTCAAGCGCCATGCACAGCACCAGCTTGCCCGCGCGCGCTGGCCAGCCAAGCGCCTTTTCCGCGATCGGCAACCCCTCACCCGCGCACACCACGCGCCACAGCACGTCGCTTAAGCCCGGCCCGGCTGCGGCGATCGCGGCGTCAAAGCGGCGTTTGGCGGAAATTTGCGCCACCGTGGCATCATCGGCAGTGGCCGCGCCGCGCCTGCCCTTGGCGACGGGCGAGGGTTCCCACCGCATCGTCACGCTGGGGCCAAGCGATGCCATCTCGTAATCGGCGCGCAACCGCTCCCCGGCCTCCACCTGCCGTGCATCCACCAGCCCGCGCGCGGCCAGCCACGCCAGCGGCGATTCGGCCAGGTTCACCGTCACGCTGCGGCCCCGCCGCGCGCGCCCGGCCGGGGCCGCCCCCACCACGCCGAACGCGTCGATCTGCTGTTCCACCAAGTGCCGCATCACCCATCTCCCATCCTTGCCGAGTCGCCGGGGGGCTTGCCACAATGGACGGTTTGTAGGAAAGTGAATAACCAATCTGGTTATTTACTCTGCCGATAACAAAGCGAGGTCCGTCATGATTACCGCCATCCGCGACGTTCGCCGTGCCAAACGCATGACGCTGGAGGATGTGGCGCGGGCCTGTGTGCCGCCCACCACGGCGCAAACCATCGGTCGGCTGGAAACCGGCACACGCACCGTCTCCGTCGGCTGGCTTAACCGTATCGCCGCTGCGCTGGGGGTGACGGCAGCCGATCTGGTCGCGCTGCCCGACCGGCCCGAAATTGCGGTTGCCGCCATTCTGGACGCCAGCGGCGCGCATGCCCCCCGGCACCACGCCGTGCTCGCACCCGTATCGGCTGCCCCCGGCATGATCGGCATCACCGTCAGCGCCAGCCTGGGCGATTACCGGGCGGGGGATAACATCTGGTGCGAAACAATTGCCCCGGCGCAGTTCGGCCAGGCGCTGAACCGCGACGTGCTGGTGCCGCGGGCAGCGGGGCGGTTCTTGTTCGGGCGGCTGATCGGGCGGGAGGCACCGGGCGCCGATGGCAGTGCGGGCAAGCTGCACCTGCTACCGCTGGGGGCTGGCAATCGCCAGCAGGTGGTGACTGACCCGGCCTGGATCGCACAAGCCGTGCGGCTCGTCCGGTCGCTATAGCCCGGTCGTGCGGGTTGCCGTGCGACAGGCATAATCGGGGGGGAATGGTGGTGGAAGCAGTCTGTAGCGAACCCGTCTCGCCTTGAAATTCCCTGTTAGCTGGGAATTTACTGGGAAAATGTGAATTTCTCTCATTGTTTCATCGGTTCTGAAGCACAGAAAGCCCCAGAAATCTGAGGTTCTCGGGGTCATATTCCCTAAGTGTGGAACAGGGAATTCGTCGGGTCGAAACAGGGAATGATATTGCCAAGAACAGGGATGTCTGTTGGCGAAATCAGGGATCGCTAAGTGCTTTGTAAGAAAGCCCTGGCAGTCGCTCTCTTCGATTATTTCGGCATGCAATAGGAGCATCGCGAACCCGTCAATTTGACCGAGAAGCTGCTCGGTCAGCAGATCGATGCGTCTTGAATCCTGATCTCCAAACCAGACGTCAGGCTCACATTCTTCGACGGCGGACAATTCACCCTACCCGTTCGCTGATGAAATTCGTTACCCGAGGTGATCAGCCTAGCCGATGGGATTTTGCGCACACTTGATGGCCGCATGGTATGTTGGGCGAGCGAACGACGCTAACTTTTTCGGGATGGCCACTGAATGGCCCGCAGTCGGGGCTCATTTGATCGGTTCGTTGCACCAAGGCAGGTATCGACACCGGTGCCTCGATATGTAGATGAGAGAGGTGGCAGTGGTCACCAATGCGAGGCGGGGAGTAAGTGTGATGGTGCGGGCAGGTAGTACGTTGGCGAAACCTGCAATCGAAAGTTCCAGCCTATATCGACTCGAGACGCACTTCATCTCGCCAGAGATCTACCGCCGGGATGACGTTTCTGAGCGCCAAGCCAAGCTGGCGCGCATCGTATCCAACGAGATAGTGCCGCGGCTGCTTAGGCTGCACACAGAGGCCGTTCCAGCTGCTCCACCGGTCGCAATGGTGATCGAGGCACTCGCCCCGACAAGCACCGACATCTCGGGCCTGGCCGACATTCTTCTGGGCAGTGATCTGGAGGCGGCAGCAGCATACATCCTGGTTTTGCGCGATCGCGGACTCTCGATGGACACTTTGTTCCTTGAACTGCTCGAGCCGACCGCGCGCCAGCTTGGCGTGATGTGGGAGCGCGACGAGTGCGACTTCATCGATGTGACCTTGGGCGTTGCACGGCTTCAGAAACTGCTGGCAGTCTTCAACGACTCTTACAGCGTGCCGGCGCTGGACGAGCGTCGCCATGTTCTGATGGCGATGACACCGGGAGATCAGCATTACTTCGGTGTCAGGATGGTGGAACGGTTTCTCCTTGCCGCAGGGTGGCGGGTTCGGACCGAACTGACGGGGACGTGCGAGGACATCGCCGATGTCGCCAAGCACAATTGGTTCGCGGTCGTCGGCCTGACGGCGGGGTCAGAGCGCCAACTCGAAAGTCTGAGTGTGACGATCGCGCGGATTCGCCGGGAGTCTCGCAATCAAGCGATCGGCGTTATGGTCGGAGGCCCAATGTTCACAGCCAATCCTGCGCTCGCAGAGGATGTTGGAGCGGACGCTACGGCGCCCAATGCCCCCACGGCGGTAATCGTCGCACAGAAGCTGTTCGACGTCGCCGCGGCTACCTTTCGCGCCGGTCATCCTAACTATGGCGTGAACTTGTAAATGCGCATGACCGTAATCAGCCCATCTCCGATCGGTCTGCTCCTAGGGTAATCCGTCTGTCGGCTATGCGCCCCAAATTGTCGTCATTCAACGCGCTGATCGGCGTCCCTAAAACCGGACGTTCATTCAGGCTCGCAGCCACGCCCTATGAAGGTCCAGAGTTAGGGACTTACCCGCCATTCAGGTCGTTGGCGTCGAATGACGGGCTTCAGCAAAAGCCGACGTTCGGCAATTCTTCGCATCGCATGGTCGAGAACGCAGGGATAGCGTGCCGCAGGCGAAAGAAGCTGACCTGAAACTGACCGAGCCAGTATCATGCTTCATCGAAGGACACCTGCAAAGTTGACGGCGCCCATGGCCGGGTGAGGCACGATTTAATACCTGCAAGTGTCAGGCGCGCTCCCCAACGCTATCGGAACCCCGCATCCCGTGCCAGCATCGCGGCGTGGGTGCGGTTGCGGGCACCAAGCTTGCGGCAGACCAGCTTGACGTGCAATTTCACCGTCGGTTCGCGCAGTTCGAGGTCGCGGGCAATTTCCTTATTGGCTTTGCCTTCGCACAATGCGCGAAGCACTTGTTGTTCGCGCGGCGACAATCGGTCATCAAAGGGCGTCGCCTCAGCCTCTTTCTGCATCGCCTGGAGCAGGCCGATCGGCAGGTATCGTTCGCCCGCCGCCATAAAGCGGATGGCGTTGACAAGTGACTTGGCCGGCAGGGTCTTTGGCAGAAAGCCGGCCGCACCGTATTCAATCGCCTGTTCTGCAATGCTGGCCACAGCACTTCCCGAAATGATCGCGACGGGCGTGTCGCCGACCGCAGCCTTAATCCGCCTCAGCCCTTCAAGACCGTCCATGCCGGGCATAGTGTAATCGAGCAGAATGATGGCAAACGGCCCAACTGCCGTAATTGCTGCGGCTGCTTCCTCGACATTCGACGCGAGTTCTACGTCAAAGCCGCCTTCAGCTTCAAGATAAGAACGTAAAACGTCGCGCAGCAGGTCATGGTCATCGGCAATAAGGATCTTCATCGGGCTATCCTTGCTGCACAGGCTTCGATCGCTGCTTCGGCACCCGCGAGCAGGCTGTCGATCGAAACCGGTTTGCCAATGATGGCATCAAAGCTGTGCAGCGCCGGATTTTGCCGACCATATTGTTCGGGCAGCGCCGTGCAGAGCAGGACCGGCAAATCGGATTTCAGCCTGCGAGCTTGTGCAGCCAGTTCGGCACCGTTCGTTCCCGGCATGTCGAAATCAGTGATCAGCAAGGACCAGGCGTCGGGATCCTCGTCGATTGCCGCTAGCGCATCGCGCGCTTCGAGACATGGGCCAACTTCGGCGCCCGCGCCTTCAAGCAGTTCGGTGAGTACATCAACGACCGCTGGATTATCATCGACGACGAGCACGGCGCGGCCTTTAAGGATATTGTTGGAGAGGGGAATCGACCGCATCTTTGGCAGCCGCGATTGTTCGGGTGGATCGAGCGGCCAGAATATGTCGAAACGGGAGCCTTTGTCTGGTTGCGAATCGACGGCGACCCCCCCACCGGCAGCTTCGACGATGCTCTTGACGACCGCCAGTCCAAGCCCCGAGCCATTGCGCCCCTTGCCCGACCGAAAGGGTTCGAAAATGCCGGTCAGTGCCTGTTCGGCGATGCCGCCCCCGGTGTCTTCCACGCGAACCAGTGCTGCCGGGCCGACCGGCCGAAGACCGATGACGGGGCGGGCCGCTGGATCGCCGGGTAACAACCTTTCAAGCCCCACCGTGATCCGGCCGGGCTGGTCCGGGTCCATAGCATCACGGGCATTGACGAGTAGGTTGAGCAGCACCTGCATGACTTCGGTGCTGTCGGCCATCAAGCTAATCGGCTCGTCCGGCAGCCGCAGGACGATGCTGTGCTGCGGGGCAAGACTGGCCCTGAGCAATTCGACGACATTGCGGATTTTGGTGGCCAGGTCGATCTCGCGGTTGTCAGGCGTTCGTTGGCCGAGCGACAGCATCTTGGCGACCAACGATGCGGCGTTTGCGGCAGCAGTCTGGATCCGCTCTGCCTGCCGCCGGGCGCCATTGGCAGGATCAGCGACGATCAACGCTGCCGACCCAGAGATGGCAGCGATCAGATTGTTGAAATCATGAGCGATACCGGATGCAATCTGGCCAACCATCTCCTGCCGCTGAGAGACCAGCAACTGTTCGCGCAGCCGCGCCATTTCGCGGTCGCTGCGGTGGCGTTCGCCGACATCGCGGGTAACGCACACCAGGCCGCCGTCCGACCGCAGGGACAGCGAAATCTCTTGCCGGATTGCAGAGCCGTCGCGCCGCACGCCGATTGATTCGCCGCGCCAACGCCCCTCGGCATTCAGAACGGGAAAGGCTTCGGCCTCAAGTCGTTCTCGCGCTTCCGGAGTATAGAGGTTTGACCAGTGCGTACCGATCAAGTCGGCGGCATCGGCATAGCCGAACAATTCGGCATGGCTGCGGTTCATAAAGATAAATTGGCCCACCGTATCGGTGATGGCGACGCCGTCATTTGATATTTCGATGGCGGCGACCTGTTCGGCCAATCGCTCACGGGTCGTATCGCGATCGGCCTCAAGGAGTTTGCGTTGGCTGGCGTCACGGATGATGGCGGCAAAACCTGTCGGATGGGCGTCATCGCCAGCGTTCCACATGCCGAGCGAAAGCTCGATTGGAAACTCGCTACCGTCACGGCGCAGTGCCGGCACCTCCACCATGCGGCCAACCAGGCGCGACTGTCCGGTCGCCCGGACATGCGACATGCCGCCATGATGCGCGCGGCGGTGACGATCTGGGATAATGATATCGAGGCTGCTGCCCAGCACCTCGCTGGCAGTCCAGCCAAACATGCGTTCCGCCGCCCGGTTCCAATAGATGACCCGACTGTCGCTGTCGGTGCAGACAAAGGCATCGGAGGCAGTTTCGCTTATAATCTGCGAAATCTGCTGGGAATGACGCAGCCGTCGCAATTCAAGCAGATCGACGACCTGCTGCGCCATCAACTTGAGTGCCCGGCGTTCCCGCGCGTTGAGGCCACGGCGCCGACGGTCGATAATGCACAATGTCCCGATCCGCCGTCCCGATGCCAGGACCAGCGGGGCTCCTGCATAAAAGCGCATATGCGGTTCGCCGACGACCAAGGGATTGTCGGCAAAACGCGGGTCTTTTGCCGCATCGGACACGACCATGACACCGTCGCCTTCGATGGCATGGGCGCAGAACGACACGTCGCGCGCCGTTTCCGGGATATCAAGGCCGACACGCGCCTTGAACCACTGTCGGTCGGCGGCAATCAGGCTGACAAGCGCGATCGGTGTATCGAAACGGTCGGCCGCCAGTTCGGCGATTATGTCGAACTCGCGCTCCGCCGGGGTGTCGAGCACGTCGAGCGCCGACAGCGCGGCAAGCCGCGCCAGTTCTCCTTCGTTCTGGCGGTCGCTGCTGGCGTGATCGCTGCTCAAGCTGTTTGGCTCCGTGGATTGGTCGCTATCCTTTCGGATAGAACGTCATGGCGACGAAGCGCGGGCAAAGGCAAGTTCCCGTCCGTAGGGGGTTCCTATACTTTCGGATAGCAGCGCTCTGCCGAAGGTCGGTTCTGACGACCGGCCGCACGGATGTTTTCGCCATTGGCATGGCAAAGATGAGAAAATGATGAACTTCGCGCCGATTGGCGCAGGCTGCTATCCTGTTCCGTCATTTTCGAGCCGGATGCCGACGCGACAGCGCCGCCGATCCTAGCGCATCTAATCGCTAGCAGCGGCTCCGAGCCACTGCCCGAAACCAAGATGAATAAGGAAATGACCATGAAGACGATTTATGCTGTTGCAGCGCTTGCCACGCTTTCGCTCGCCGGTACGGCCCAGGCTGCTCCCGTTACCGCCGAAGCTGGCGCCGGTGCCAAGATCATTGCACCACTTCAGATTGATAACAGCACGCCGTTGTATTTCGGCACCATTGCCCAGTCGTTGACGCAGAGTGACACGGTTTTCGTCTCGCCATCCGGCGACAAGAAGTGCGGCGCGGCGCTGACCTGCCTGACGTCCGACCACACCGCCGCTGCCTTCGAAGTCAAGGGTGAAGCAGACGCCGTCTACACCATCTCGCTTCCCGGCGGCATCGAGATCACCAATGAAAAGGGCGACGGCATGAAGGTGTTCAACTTTACAGGTTCGCAGGACGCCGGCCGTCTCGTCAAGGGCGAAGACCGCTTCACCGTCGGCGGCATGCTCGACGTTGGCGTCCGCCAGGCAGCCGGCAAGTACACCGGCCGTTTCGTGGTCGCTGTCGAATATCAGTAATCGACTCTGGCAGGGGAAGGAGCCCGGATCGCACCCTCGCGACCCGGGCTCCAACCCTGTCCACCCCCAATCCCTTTTTGAAGGAAAGCCCCTGCCATGCGCTTTTCACCTCAACGCCTTTTGCGCCTTGCACCGGTGCTTGCTGCGATCGTCATCCCCGCGCTGCCCAGCCCTGCTGCTGCCCAATTGATGATCGCTCCGACCCGCGTTGTCCTTGCCGGGACAGAACGCAGCACTGAACTGATCCTCGTCAACAAGGGCGATGAACAGACCGCGTTCCGCATCGATGTCGAAAACCGCCGAATGCGCTCGGATGGCGCGCTCGAAACCGTCACCGAAACGCGGTCTGGCGAGCTTTTCGCTGCGGACATGATCCGCTTCTCGCCGCGCCGTGTGGTCCTCGATCCGGGCGCCCGCCAGTCGCTTCGCGTTGCAGTAACGGTGCCGGCCGGTCTCGCGCCCGGGGAATATCGCAGCCATTTGCGGCTGATGTCGGCGCCGACCAGCGCGGGCGCCGCCACGCCGACCGCCAGCGATGCCAATGACGGCGCTCTGTCGATCCAGTTGATCGCCGTGCGGTCGATCACCATTCCAGTCATCGTCCGTGTCGGAGCACTCAATGCCAGTGCCAGCGTCGATTCCGCCGCCCTGACAAACAAGCCCGACAATTTGATGGTCATCAAGCTGACCCGCGCGGGTACGCGATCGACCTATGGTGATCTGCGGTTGACCATCGCTGGTGAGGCGAACCCGGTCTACAATGTGCGCGGCATCGCCATCTATACACCCAACACCGATCGCGACGTGCTCTTGCCGCTACCAGCCGACATCAAGGCCAAGCTGGTCGGCCGCGACGTCCGAATCGATTATGTCTCGTCTGATCCCCAGGCACCCGGCCTGATCGCGTCGCGGCGCGTCCAGCTCTGACCCGCTGATCACGGGCGGTCGGTGCCGGATCATGCGAATAGCCCTGTTGATGCTGGCAACGCTGTTGCCGGCCTCCCCGGCGCATGCCCAGTCGCGCGATAACGACAAGGATTTCGACAGCCTTTTCGGTACCGAACGGGCGCGCTTCACCGGCACCCGCACGCCGCGCGCAGGGCGTGACGATCTTAACATCGTCGCGCTCTACCTGGGCCGCTTTCAGCTGCTTGAATCGCTGCCTGCCTATACGACCGCAGCGGGGCTCTGCCTGCCGCTAGGTCCTGTGCTCGACGCGCTGGAAATCGGGCGCAGCGAAGCCAATGGCCAGCAGGTCATCGACCTTCACGCACCGGACCGCCGGGTGCCGGTCGACCCTGCCGAGCTGATGCCATCACCCGAAGGCCCCTGCATGGCGCTGGCGGCCTTTGCCAAGTTTTTGCCGGTGACGCTTCGGTACGACGAAGCCAATCTGCGTATCACCATTGACAGCACCGAGCCCTTGCCCGTTGCGGCGCGGCTCGATCGTGTCGAACGCCGCCGCCAAGCGCTCGCGGGCGAAGGGCCGGTTCGGCCACACTTTCCGCGCATCGCCAATCCCTGGGGGGCAATTGGTTGGCCGACGTTGGACATGGCGCTGGGTTTGGGTTCGGGCAGCAGCGGCAATATTCTGGCCGGCCAAGTCGAACTGGTCGCCGATCTTGTCGGCATGACGGCGCGTGCGCGTTTCGCAGCGGGCAGCGGCGGCCCACCAAGTGTCCGCCTTGCGCTGGGCCGTGAAAGCGAGGCCAGCGACCAACTTGGCCCGCTTCATGCTCGCAGCTTTGCCATCGGCGATATCAATGTTCCAGCGCAGCCGCTGATCGGCGTCGCCAGCAGCGGCCGTGGCATGGTGATCTCCAACCGGCCGCAATGGCGCGCGGACCTTTTCGACCAGATCGAACTGCGCGGGCCCTTGCCGCGCGGCTGGGACGCCGAACTGCAACGTGATGACCGGCTGGTGGCGGTGTGCGACAAGCCCGACGCGGCCGGCGATTATGTGTTTGCCGATGTGCCGCTGCGCGCCGGCGCCAACAATTATCTCGTTCGGCTGTTCGGTCCGCACGGCGAGATCGAGGAACACGCCTTCACCCGCTTTGTCGGCAACGAACTCAACCCGGAAAACGAATTCGGCTATTCGGCCGGCATCGTCGACAGCGGCGTGCCGATACTCGGGCCGCCCGCGCCGACCCAGAAGGCGATGGGTCGTTTTGCTTTTGCGACCCTGGAACATGGCATTGCGGGCGGTGTCTCGATGCGGGTGGATATCCGCGCGACGCTGACTGGTGGCAGTCCGGCGATGGCCGCTGGCGTTCACGCGGCGATGTTCGGCGGGTTCGGCAGCTTGCTGGTGGCGGGCGATGGCGGCGGCCGGCCGGCGGTGGCGCTGCGCGGCGTCCGGCAATGGGGCAGCACCAACGTCAAGTTTGAAGCCACCGATTATGGCGATATCACCCGGCCACTCAGGCCCGGCGCGGTCAACAGCCTGGCCCGTGAATTCGGCTTCTCCGCAGCGACGCGGGTCGGCCTGGGTCGGCGCAGCCTGCCCCTGCTGGTCGGCTGGCGGCGCACGATCGAACGCAGCGGCAGCGCCGTCGACCGGCTTGATTCCAGTTTGGCGCTGGCGATGGGCGAATGGCGTTTCAGCCAGGGCGCCAGCGTCGAACGGCGCGATGCAGCTGCGCCGACATTGCTGGGAAACATCGCCGTCGCGCGCGGCATCGGCGGCTGGCGGCTGCGCGGCGGGGTCGATTATGGCGTCGCCGACGGGTTCAGGCTTCATCAGATCGGTGCGTCGGCGGCGCGCGCGACGGCACGCGGTAGCATGGGGATCGATTTTGGCTGGGATGCCCGGCGCGGCACCGCCACCGTTGCCGCCACTGCCGCAAGGCATTTCGGCACGATCTCGGTTGGCGCCGGCGCTGGCGTCGGACCGAATGGCTGGCGCCTCGGGCTCAATCTGTCGGCCGCCCTGTTCCACGATTCCCGAGCCGGATATCGACTAGCCACCGCTGGGATTGGCCGTACCGGCGTGCTGCAACCGCATGTTTTCGAAGACATTGATGGCAACGGCGCGCAAGGGGCTGGCGAGCCCGATATTGGTGGCGCCAGCTTTATTGTGGATAGCAGCATTCGCCGAGAAACGACGGCTACGGATGGCAAGGCGCGCATTGTCGGTCTGATTCCCGGCAGCCGCGTCGATATGGAAGTGCAGCTCGCATCGCTGCCCGACCTGCGCCTGCGGCCGGTCCATCCCGGCGTCAGTGCGGTGGTTCGCCCCGGCCAGGTTCTTGACGTGCCCGTGCCGCTTCGCCAGACCGGCGAGATCGAGGCGCTCGTCGAAACGATTAATGGCGATTTACATCGGCCTTTGCCCGGGATCGAGGTCGCTCTCGTCGATACAAGCGGCAAGCGTGTAGCTGTTACCCGCAGCGATTTTGAGGGTCTCGCCTATTTCGATGGCGTGCCGCAGGGAAATTGGCGACTGGAAGCGGCGCATGCAGCGCCCGTGAAGGCAACGCTTCGCCAAGATGCGCTTTTGGTGACGGGGCTCCGGCTGCTGATCGGGCAATAAAGCGGCAGGCTCCAACCCTTTTAGGAATGGCGACGAAACATCACCAATTGGCGTCGTCAAACCAACGAAACAGCAGCACCAGCGAGCTACATCACATGCAGATGATCCACCGATCCAGGACGAAAAGAGCGACCTTCTTTTCAATTTCAACTCCCCTTTGGAGGCGATCCCGCTTGTGGTCATCGTGTTTTTCGGGGTTCCCTTGCCGCGCAGAAAGGTCGAAGGGTGGGCATTCAAGCGCCGCTCGCCGACACGCGAAAGGGGGCTTTTGTCCCGTACAGACCTTCAAGCCCGCGCATGCGAACGGCAGCAGTCGGTCGAAAACAGTCAATGATGCGGTGCCCTCAGGATAGGCAGCTATCCGACTTTTGCTGCCGAAACCTGCCCGTCGGCAACCGGCCCAATGGTTGCCGCTAGCAGCTCTGAAAAACAATGGCGGCTTTCAGGCGGCTGCGGTTTGACCCGGAATGGCGACAACTGGGTCGACAGCAGTCCCGGCAGTGCGGGTGGATGGCTGATACCGCTGTTAGCTTAATCCTTGGATCAAGGGTTGCGTCGAATCTTCTGAGGGCGGAAGGTGGTGGCGCAATGAAATTTTATTCAGAAACAATTTTTCCATGGTTTTTGGACCGTTCACTCGACACACCGCAGATCCGCGCTCGTCGAAAGCGCTTGGTCGAAAGCGTTGAGGGGGACGTGCTGGAGATTGGTTTCGGCACCGGCGCGACTCTGCCATTCTATAATCGGGATCTGGTTCGGTCTCTGTCGGTAGTGGAACCTTCTACAGGCATGAATAAACGCGCCGCAGAAATGATCGACAGACTGAACTGGTCGATCACAATCGATGCGCTTGCCGGTGAAGACCTACCATATGAGGATCAGACTTTCGATTGCGTTGTGTCCAGCCTGACGCTGTGCAGCGTTTCCGATCCACCCCGTGTCCTAGCCGAAATCTGGCGCGTCCTGCGCCCCGGTGGGACAGTGCGCTTCTTCGAACATGTAGCGAGCAACGATCCTGCGCGGCGCAATTGGCAGGATCGGTTCAATCCCATCCAACGCGTTTTGGGGGTTGGCTGCAATCTCAACCGCGATACCGTCGGGTTGATGCGAGCAGCGGGTTTCGTCGTCGGGTCGGTGCCACAGCAGGTCGAACCCAGCTTTCCGTTTGCTGCTTATCTGCCGTTCGTGGAGGGTGTGGCACAGAAGCCTGCCTAGACGCCCATATTTTACAGGTCCGAGATGGATCCCAGAACCCGGAACTGGTTTTCAATCAATCCACTATTACCGGAACGAATATTCCGGGCGGCGATGACCAGCCGGTAACTTCCAGCATTCTTAATTGCGATCGAACCAGCATAGCCACCCGGAGCTCGGCTGAAGGCTAATGGCGTGCGCGCCATCAACTGAGTGCCTCGATAGAAAAGCGCCTCAACCTTATATTCGGCGGCATCCCACATGCCGTCTGGCGTAATCGGGCAGCCGCACAGCAGCGATATCTGTGCATGAAGCGCAAATGTCGCGCTGGCATAGACGGTGAACTTCTGCGTGCTGATGAAGTCGACCACCAACCCGGGCAACTCAATCGTCCAACCCTCACCGCTATCAAGCATCTGGCCCGGCACCAACCAGCGCTCCGCACTCGCTCGGATTATGTTCGCTGGTTTGCCCAGCGGCCCTTTCACTTCCAGCCGCACGAGCCGCGGCTCATTAATGTCGACAACGGTCGCAAAATTGGCCGCATCAATCGAGACGCGCAGCGGGCTGCGGCCGTTGCTGCGCATGATGCGGTCAGTGTCGCCGGTGCCCCCCTTGGTGGTACCTTTAGCAAGGACTTTCCCGCTGCTGACGTCACGCAAAATGACCTCTGCACCCCCCATCGAGTCACCGATAAACTTAGCGTCCTTGCTGATGACATAGACAACAATCGGCAGCGGCTCAGCATTGGCAGTGGTGCAGGCGGTGAAAGCAGCGATTGCTGCGAGGAACCATTTCGGCTTCATTGGGCAAGCTCCTTGGTTGAGGCCGCGTGAGCGGTGATGATTTCGATGCGCACCGGCATCTGTACGATCCCATCACACACGTGGCGCACGCAGATCTCAGATAGTCGGGTTCGAACGGCATGGCGGATATGCGTCGGGGGTGCTGTCAGTCCAATGCGAACCCGTCTCTCCACGATGGACGTCGGTCTTTGAGTTTCGCGTTCAGCTGACGAGCGCCTGCCACTCGGCCAGCGCGGCTGACCGGCGTTCTTTGAAGGTCTGGCGGTCAACGATGTGGCGTTCGAGATTGAAGTGATTGTGGATGTTGGCGTGGACCGAAGCGAACTTTTGTAGCGTCTTCATTCGCCTGAATCTCAGCATCGCTCGCTCTCGTCGTCGGAACGGCAGATGGCTGTTTTCCACCCGGTTGTTGGCGTGCCGGCCGACCTCCTGCTTAGCCGCATTCCCCAGGTCGTTCATCGCGGCTCGGTAGGATTTCAGTCCGTCAGAGACGATTGCATCAGGCGCGCCGTGTCGCTTGAGTGCCTTTTTCATAAACCTAAGGGCTGCTTCTTTATCCCTGGTTTTCGTGATGTAACTCTCGAGAATCTCGCCTTCGTGATCGACCGCACGCCAGAGGTACACCATCTCACCGTTGAGCTTCACGTACATCTCATCAAGGTGCCAACGCCAATGGCGAAACCCGCGCATCGCCGACACACGCTGCCGGCGGATGTCGCCTGCGAACATCGGGCCGAACCGGTTCCACCAGAAGCGCACCGTCTCGTGGCAAATGTCGATCCCGCGCTCAAACAGGAGATCCTCGACGTTTCGCAGCGACAGCGGGAAGCGCACGTACATCAGCACCACGAGGCGGATGACCTCGGGCGATGAATTGAAATATCGAAACGGGCTGGCGGATTTGCTTGGGCGTGGCATGAATGATGTCTAGCCGACCGGCCCTAACGATCGGTGCATTTGGTCTGACAGTACCCTCTGGTATAAGCGATGGCCGCACACCATCTGGCCGCAGCCTGTGTTTGTGCTAAGCCTTTGCCCGCGACCGAGGACGGGGGGAGCAGCACAATGGCCATTCGCGAACAGAGCATCCTGTCGGCGCGTGCCTATACCGAAGGCATGGCGGTCGTTGAAATTCCGCTCGATCAGGCTGGCGAATGGGCCGCGAAACCCGATCATTTCGTTTGGATTGGCCTGCGCGAGCCGCGCGAAGAACAGCTCGCCACGCTCCAGGCGCAGCTCGGCCTTGATCCGCTGGCGATTGAGGATGCTGGGCAACCGCATGAGCGACCGAAAATGCAGCGCTATGGCGATGGGCTGTTCATCGTTGTGCGCACGGCCGAACTGATTGATGAGCGTGTGACGTTTGGTGAAACCCATATTTTTGTGGGTCGCGGGTACATCGTCACCGTCCGACACGGCGAAAGCCTAGCCTATAGCCGAGTCCGCGCGCATTGCGAGGCGATCCCGGCACAACTCGCCAAGGGCGTGGCGTTTGTCGTCCACACACTGCTGGACTTCACCGTCGATCATTACCTGCGCGTGATGGATAGCCTGCAGGCGGAGGGCGACGCGATTGAAGCCCAGGTTGTCTCCAAGGAATTGCCGCCTGAACAGACCCAACGGCTCTATATCTTGCGCCGCGAACTGCTGCGGATGAAGAACGGCATTCTGCCGTTGGCGGAGGTTTGCGGGCGGCTTGAACGAACCGATGTGCTAGAGATCGACCAAAGCCTCGCCCATTGTTTTCGCGAAGTGACCGATCATGTTCGCGGCGCGCAGGAGGAGATTGATTCGCTCAGTGCCCGGCTCGGTCTGGCGTTTGAGGCGAGCCTACTGACCAGCCAGGCACAGCAGACCGAAATTTCACGCAGGCTTGCCGCATGGGCAGGCATCCTAGCGGTGCCGACGGCCATGGCCGGCATTTACGGCATGAACTTTGTCGACATGCCGGAACTTCATTGGAAATACGGCTATCCGATGGTCCTGACCGTCGTCGTGGTTGTTTGCATCGCACTGTATGTAAATTTCCGCCGGGCGAAGTGGCTATAGGTCATCAGCCGCACCCAACCAGCTCGCCCGGCTGCAACGTCGCATTTTGTCGATAATCCAGGTAGGATGGGCAGTGCCGACGGGGGGAGGTGCCCGACATGAAACTGTCACTCGACCGAATCTTTGAGCTGCTCGATACCAAGGCGACCGGCCCCGGCGCGCGTGGTGCCCGGCGGGCGCACCAGCTGAGCATTGCACTGGGCGTCACCGCCATGGTGGTGTGCACTGACCCAGGTGTGCATGCAACGACTGGCAGGGCGCTGGACCTGATCTTCTGGATAGTCGCGGCGATGTTTGCGGTCGAATATGCCGTGCGGTTGATGATCGTGCCCTGGGCAAACTCCGCCGATAAGGGGCACCGGTGGCGTGCGCGCCGACATTGGGCGGCGTCATTTAACGGGCTGATTGATGCCGCTGGGATGTTGCCGCTGTTGGCGATAGCGTCGGGGATGGATTCTGGCCCCGCAAGGCTGTTCGGGGCGCTTTGGCTGATCAAACTCGCCCCCTATGCCGAGGCGCTTGAGCTTGTAGCGCGCGTGTTCAAGGCGGCGCGCGGACCGCTGACCAGCCTGTTGCTAGGCTTTCTGATGGTCCTGATCGCGGCAGCAACGCTTGCCTATGTGTTTGAGAGCGGAGCGCAGCCCAAAACCTTTGGCAGCATTCCGCTGGCACTATGGTGGGCGATCACCACGCTGACGACCACCGGCTACGGGGATGCTGTCCCCATCACGCTGGCTGGACGAATTCTGGGCGGCGCGGTGATGCTTGCCGGCATCGGGGTACTGGCCATGTGGGCGGGCATTTTGGCGACAACTTTCTCTGACGAGATGCGCCGCCGGGATTTTCTGCGCACTTGGGAACTGGTGTCTCGGGTATCGTTTTTCGAGGACCTCGGTGCCGACCTTATCGCGGAGGTGGCGCGCCTGCTGAAGCCCAGAAAGCTCCCGGCCGGTGCCATCGTCATGCGTGCCGGGCAGCCGGGCGACTGCATGTTCTTCGTAGTTACAGGCGAAGTTTCAGTGCAGTTGCCGGCCGGGCCGCTGACGCTAGGCGACGGGGCCTTTATTGGGGAGATGGCGCTGATCACCGGCGCGCCGCGCAGTGCCACCGTGGTGGCGCAAACTGACTGCGAGCTGCTCGCGCTCGACCTGGCCGATTTTCGCGATCTTGCCGCGCGCCATGCTGATCTGACCTCGGCGATCGTTGGTGAAGCGCGCCGACGCAGTGGTGCGCCGCCGAAGACCGAGCCTGAACCGATGCCGGGGTAAAGCGAACTTACAGCATCACCACCTCGCGGATTAGCTCTGGCGACGGATGAAAATATCGAAACGGATTGGCTGGCCTTGCTCTCGATTTACGGTTCATCCTCGCTGGATATCACCGCGCGGCATGCGCTGCCACATTGCTTTGACAGAACCAGCACGAGCAAACCGGGTAGTTCGATGGCTAGATTGTTCCGCTAACCAGATAGGAAAATGGCTGCCCTGTTACTTTGACAGTGCCGCCCTGTCCGACAGCGTACCCATCGCGTTCATAATGGGGCGGCCTTCCGCCGAGAAGGCGCCGAGTTCGACCTCGCGGTCGCTCCGGCGCAGGACTAGGTGCAGCGCCTCGCCGCATGTCGCGGGCGAAAGCCCGCGGAAGGCGAAGTGCGCAAGTGCCTGGTCACCGAATTCGCGCCTGGCGAGGTCGATGAGCAGCGTTGCCGTCAAAGGCCCCTGGACCACCAAGCCGCGATACCCCTCGACCCCCGTTGCATAGGGCAGGTCGTAATGGATCCGGTGGCTGTTAAAGGTCAGCGCGGAAAAGCGGAATAGCATCGTCTCGGACGGAACCAGCACTCGTCCGGCGTCCCAGCCGAAGGCCGCGAACCGGCGCGAGTCCGACGGCGCGTTCGGCGGCTGCGCGCTGAGCGGAGCCGGATCGCGATAGACGATCGTCTGAACCTCGCGGATCGCAAGCCCGGCCGCGCCATGCGTTTCCTGCGTCACATCTACGAAGACGAGCGTGCCCGACGCCCCCGTTTTCTCCACGATGTTTGTCACGGCGCTTCGCCTGCGAATGTCCTCGCCAAGTCGTAACGGGCGCAGGAAGTCCACGCTGCTCGATGCCCACATGCGGCGTGGTTGCGTGACAGGCGGCAGAAAGCCGGTGTTGTCGGTCCTCGGGTGTCCGTCGGGCCCGAGTATTGATGTGGGCGTATCGGGAGCGCACACGCACCAGTGAACGGCCTGCGGCACTACCCCTGGCAAAACCTCGAAATCGAGCGTAGCGGCCCAGCGCGCGACGAGCCCCTCGTCGATACGGTCACGGCGCTCCTCCCAGTGACCGATCCATTCCCGCCAGTCGTTCATCCGTTACAACCGACCACGAGCCCACGAGCGATCACCTGCGCCTGGATTTCGGCGGCACCTTCGAAGATGTTGAGGATGCGCGCGTCGCAAAGCACCCGGCTGATCTCGTACTCCAGCGAATAGCCGTTGCCACCATGCACCTGCAACGCGGCATCGGCATTCGACCAGGCGGCGCGTGCGCCCAACAGCTTTGCCATCCCCGCCTCGACGTCGCATCTTTTGCCTGAATCCTTTGCACGCGCCGCAGCATAGGACAGTTCGCGCGCCGCGACGAAATCGGCAAGACTCATCGCCAGCTTGTCCGAAACTCTTGGAAAATGAACGATCGCCTTGCCGAATTGCCGGCGCGACATGGCGTAGTCGAGTGCTAGTTCCAGTGCGCGGCGCGCCACCCCTACGGCGCGGGCGGCGGTCTGGATGCGAGCGCCCTCGAAGGTCCGCATAAGTTGCTTGAATCCCTGACCATGCTCGCCACCCAGCAGGGCGTCGGCGGGCGCGTGCATGGCATCGAATTGCAGCGCGTATTCGCGCATGCCGCGATAACCGAGCACGTCGATCTCGCTACCCGTCATCCCCGCTGCGGGAAATGGATCGTCTTCGGTGCCACGCGGCTTGGGCACCAGCAGCATCGACAGGCCGGCATACCCGTTCTCGCCGGGCACCGTGCGTGCTAGGAGCGTCATCAGATCCGATCGAGCGGCGTGGGTGATCCATGTCTTCGCGCCATCGATTACCCAGGCGCCGTCTTCGTTGCGCCGCGCGCGAGTCTGCAGGGATCCCAGGTCGGACCCCACGTCAGGCTCCGTGAACACCGCGGTCGGCAGCACCGCGCCGCTGGCGATGCGGGGCAGCCATTCGGCCTTCTGCGCTTCCGTGCCGGCCAGCCCGATAAGTTCGCCGGCGATCTCCGAGCGGGTGCCGAGCGATCCCGCGCCGATCCAGCCCCGCGACAATTCCTCCGTGACGATGCACATGACAAGCTTGCCGAGGCCGAGGCCGCCATGGCGCTCCTCGATGCACACGCCGAACGTGCCGAGGTCCGCCATTGCCGTGATGGTGGCGTCCGGGATCAGCGCGTTGGCGAGGTGCCAGCGATGCGCGTGCGGGATGATCTCTGCATTCGTGAAGCGACGGAACTGGTCGCGGATAGCATCCAGTTCAGGGTCGCCGAGCGTTTCGGTGGGCCATTGTCCCTGCGCGAGCGCGGCGCCGACCTCGGCGCGCACCGCCGCACCATCGGCGTCGAGCAGGTCCGCACAGGCGTCGGAAAGTGCCCGGGCCGCCGAACCTAGACCTAGGTCGGCCGCGCGAAAGATCTCGTTCTGGCCCATCGGCAGGCCGCCCACGAGCTGGCCTAACCCTTCTGCGAAGACCAGCGCCGCTACGTTCGCGTCCAGTGGATTCGTGCCGTGGCACCGGCGCAGCCAGTCGCGCGTCGCCTCAAGCGCTGAGACGGTGGTCGCAACCCAGGCAAAGCCGTGAGCGGCGCGCTGCACCTTGTCGATCGGCTCTGCGGCGAGGCGGTCGGCCAGCGCTCGCTGCGCGACGGCAAGATAGGCCTGCGCAGCGGCAAGATGCCGGTCCATTGCCGCGTTTGCGCCTGCCACGGTCAGGCCGCGCGCTCGAAGATCGCTGCGATGCCCTGACCGCCGCCGATGCACATCGTCTCCAGCCCGAAGCGTCCTTCGCGGCGGACGAGTTCGCGCGTCAGGTTGGCGAGGATCCGCCCTCCGGTCGCGCCGATCGGATGGCCGAGCGAGATACCGGAGCCGTTGACGTTGAGGATGTCGTTGCGGCCGTCGTCCTCGGACCAGCCCCAGCCCTTCAGCACGGCCAGCACCTGCGGTGCGAACGCCTCGTTCAACTCGACTAGGTCGATGTCACCCCAGCCGAGCCCGGTGCGCGCGAACAGCCGCTCTACGGCGGGTACCGGGCCGATTCCCATCCGGCTGGGGTCGCAGCCGGCGGCCGCCCAGGAATGGAACCAGGCGATCGGCTCCAGCCCGAGTTCGTCGAGCTTATCCTCAGCAACGACGAGGCACGCGGCGGCCGCATCATTCTGCTGACTGGCGTTTCCGGCTGTCACGACGCCCCCGTCCAACGGCAGTAGCTTGCCGAGCGTCGTCATGGTTGCGTCGGCGCGATAGCCCTCGTCATGGGCAAACACGGTGGGATCGCCCTTGCGGTGCGGCACGGACACGGGAACCAACTCGTCGTCGAACAGGTCCTGGCGCCATGCCTCGGCCGCACGCTGATGGCTGCGAACCGCAAAGGCGTCGGCCTGTTCGCGCGTGATCGCATAGTCCCTGGCCAGATTCTCGGCCGTCTCGATCATGCCACTGATCGCGCCGAACCGGTCGATTGGCTGCGACATGACGCGTCCACGGGTCAGCCGGTCGTGGAGTGTCAGATTGCCGGCGCGCACGCCTTTGCGGACGTCGGTGGTGTAGTGCTCCACGTTCGACATCGATTCGACGCCACCGGCCACGACGACGTCCGACATCCCCGTCTGAACCATCATCGCCGCATTCACCACCGCCTGAAGCCCAGAGCCGCAGCGTCGATCGAGCTGGTAGCCGGGCACCTCAATCGGCAGGCCGGCGGCGAGCCAGGACCAGTGGCCAATCGCGGGCGCCTCGCCGTTGCCATAGCCCTGGGCGAAGACCACGTCGTCGACGCTGGCGGGATCGATCCCGGTCCGGTCGACCAGCGCCTTCAGGATCACGGCGCCGAGGTCTCCGGCGGTCATTGAGGAGAGGCTGCCGCCGAACTTGCCGACGGCGGTTCGGATTGGGGCGACGATGGCGGCGCGACGTAGGTACATGGCTTCAGCTCCCGGTTGCAGGGACACCGACGATGCCGGCGTCTATCAGGTGGGCGATCTGTCTGGACGGCAGGCCTAGGCGATCGGCAAGAACCTGCTCGGAGTGTTCGCCGTTTCGCGGCGCGGGTAGCGGCTGCTGCCGATCAACTTGCGGGATGGTGGCGAAGGCCCCGGCGGCCGGATAGTGTGCGCCGCTGGGATTCTCCACCGTGCCGAAGATCGGATTGTCGGCAACCAGAAGGCGGTCATTGGCGGCGTCCAGCATCGTACGATAGCGCGAATGGACGATCCCCTTTGCGTCGAGCAGAGCGGCGAGCGCGGCATGGTCGCGAGCCGCGATTGCCTGCTCGAACAGTGGGAACAAGGCGTCGCGGTGCAGAAAGCGGAGCCCGTCGTCGGTCGCGAAGGAGACGCCACGCCGCGCTTCGACCGCGGCCACTGCGTTGCTCAGGTCCAATACCTCGAGCAGGTTGGACCATTGCACGGGCGTGACGATCACGATCATCGTGCGCTGCGAATCGCGCGCCATGAAATCACGGCCGAACAGGCCGTAAACGGCGTTTGCGAGTCGGGGCCGGTTCTCGCCGGAATACAGGACTTCGGCGATGCCGCCCAGATTGGCGACCGTACCTATTGCGACATCGGACAGGGGAACGCGGATCTCGACCCCCTCGCCGGTGGCGTTTCGCCGCTGCAACGCGGCCAGCAGGGCGAAGGCCGCATACGCGCCGGTCAGGAGATCCCATGCGGGTAGGACGTGATTCACCGGTTCCGGTCCGGTGCCGGTCAGCATCGGATAGCCGACGCTGTTGTTGACGGTGTAATCCAGCGCGGGAGAGCCATCTGCCCACCCCATGATGCGGACGGTCACGAGATCGGCACGCCGCGCAGCGAGCGGCTCGTGCGCGAGGAACCCGTCGACGGGGAAGTTGGTAATGAACTGGCCGGTTTCGACCACGAGCTGCTGCAGAAGCTCGCGTCCCTCGACACGCCTCAGATCGAGCGCAACCGACTTCTTCGCGCGATTCAGATTTTCCCAGTAAAGCGAATCGTTGCCTGCCGTGACCGGCCAACGGTGGAAGTCGGGTCCGCCGCCGATCTGATCGACCCGGATCACTTCGGCCCCGAACTGCGCGCAATAGAGGCCGGCGGTCGGCGAAGCGACGAACGAAGAAGCCTCGATCACCGACAGACCGGAGAGCAGGTTGTACATCAGATACCGTCGTTGAATTCGCGCAGCATGTGCTTTGCGATCTGCAGCTGGAGAATCTGCGTTGTACCTTCGTAGATGCGGTAGATGCGCGCATCGCGGAAGAACCGCTCGGCGTCATATTCTGCAAGATATCCTGCGCCGCCATAGATCTGGACACAGGCATCGACGACGCGCCCGCACATCTCCGATGCGAAGACCTTGAACGCAGCGGCCTGGCGCAGCACGTTTTCGCCCGCGTCGGCCCGGGCGGTTACGTCGGCCATCATGCTTTCGGCGGCATAGATCTCGATCTCGCCCTGGGCGAGCATCTGCTGCACCAGCTGGAAGTTCGCAATGGCCTCGCCGAACGCCTTGCGTTCGGTGGCGTAGCGAAGCGCGCTGTCGAGTGCGCGACGGGCATAGGCGGTCGCCGCCGCGCCGACCGAGATGCGACCGTTGTCCAGGCTTTTCATGGCGAAGACGAAACCCTTGCCGATCTCACCGCCGAGCAACCCCTCGTCCGACACGAACACATCCTCCAAAATGATGTCCGCGATCGCGCTGCCCGCCTGACCCATCTTCTTGTCCGGCTTGCCCACCGAGACACCGGCCGTGCTCATCGGCACGATGAAGGCGGAGACATGGGCGTTCTTGGGCAGGTTTTCCTTGCTGGTCCGCGCCATGATGAGCGCGACCCGCGCCTGGGGAGCGTTCGTGATGTAGCGCTTGATGCCGTTCAGCACCCAACCTCCATCAAACCGGTCGGCGCTGGTTTGCATCCCCGCCGAATCGGAGCCCGACCCCGGCTCGGTTAGTCCGAAGGCGGCGATTTCGCCGGCGGCGAGGCGCGGCAGCCATTCGGCCTTTTGCGCCTCGGTGCCGCCATTCTTGAGCGCGGAGCAGACCATGCCGATGTTGATCGAGATGAGAGAGCGGAACGCCGGCATCGCATAGCTGATTGTGTGGATGGTTCGCGCATATTGGCGGACGTTCATGCCCGCGCCGCCATGTTCCTCCGGGATGGTCAGCCCGAACAGCCCCATCTCGCGCATTTCGCGCACGATGTCCGCGGGGATCTCATCACTCTCCGTGATCGCGCGCTCGGCGGGGATCAGCCGCTCGCAGACGAAGCGACGAAGCTGGTCCAGGAATTGCTCGAAGCTATCGGGGTCCATGCCGGTGGTCGCCTGGCTCATCGTAGATCCTCAGATCGGGTCGTAGGGAAAGACATCCGCGGACACCTCGTCCGCGCGGGCGAAGCTGGAGCGAAAGGCAGGGATCAGCTCGTCAGCGATGGCCTGCGCCGTCCATCCTTTGGCCTTGGTCATTGAGCGGATCGGGCGCGGCTTGGAGAACAGCAGGATCTCGTTGCGACGGACACTGAAGATCTGGTTGGTGACGTCCTGCGAAAGATCGGACGCGAGATAAGCGACCAGCGGCGCTATCTTGTCCGCCGACATGTCTTGCATCCGCTGCACCCGCCTCTGCTGCTCCGGCGTGTCGGCGGGGATAGAGGATGTCATGCGGCTCCAAGCGAAGGGCGCGATGCAGTTCGACCGCACGCCGACACGCGCCATGTCCAGCGCGATGGATTGCGACAAGGCCACAACGCCCAGCTTCGCCGCCGAATAATTCGCCTGGCCGATGTTGCCGATCAGGCCGCTGGTCGAGGTGAAGTGCACGAAGCTGCCTGACCGCTGCTCGCGGAAATAGGGTGTCGCGGCCTTGGAGACGTTGAAAACGCCGGTGAGGTTGACTTCGATGACGCTCCTCCAGTCTTCATAGCTCATCTTATGCCAGATGGTGTCGCGCAGGATGCCGGCGTTGTTCACCACCGCGTCGATGCGACCAAACCGCCGCACGGCGTCCTCGACGATCCCTTTTGCCTGCGCCGGATCGGCGACGTTGCCGAAATTGGCGAGCGCAGCACCGCCTGCCGCTACGATTTCGTCGGCCGTGGACTGGGCTGGTGTTGTGTCGCCGCCGCTGCCGGCTTGCGCCACGCCGGGATCGTTGACTACCACCGCGGCACCCTGCGCAGCGCAGTGCAGTGCCAGCGCGCGACCGATACCGCGGCCAGCACCCGTAACCACGACGACCTTGCCCTCAAGAATATTGGTCACGCCCGTCTCCAATCTCTCCCAATTACATAATTTCCATGAATAATTCAAGATATAGAATTGATTTTTCATCCAGTTGAAAATAGGAAGTGTGCATGGGAACGCCGGTGTCTTCGGTCGTACAGGCCTTCACAATCATGCGCGTGCTCGCGAACGACGGCGCACTAACCCTGTCGGAAGTCGCACAGACGTGCAGCATCAGCCCGTCCAGTTGCCTAGGCTTGCTGCGTACGCTGGTCGGTGAAGGCGTGCTCCACACCTATTCGGGAAAGCGCTACGCGCTGTCGCCACCGTGGGCGGGCATCGTCGCCGGCGAGAACGAAGCAGCTGCGCGACTTATCGCGCTGGCGCGGCCGTTGCTTGAAAACGCTGCCCGCAATTGGCTGGCACCGGTGGGATTGTGGCGAGTGTCCGGCCGCGACCGGCTTCAGCTCGTCGCGCTTGGCGAGGACGTCGCTGCCACGCGCATCCACATGGAAGAGGGGCAGCGGCAGCCGATCGGCGGCGGGTCGGTCGGGCGCGCGCTCACCGCCGCGCAGAATGTGTCGGAGGACGAGATTCGTCGGCGTTTCTCCGCCGTGCGCTGGCAGCGTCCGGTAACCGAAGCCGATTATCGCGTGCAGATCGCCGAGGCGGCGGCGCGTGGCTACGCCATCGACGACGGGCTGAGCTATGCGGGTATCGCCTCGCTTGCCGCCGCCGTGTCGGGTGAGCCGCGCGAGTTCTGCGTTTCAGTCTCCATGTTCGCCGGATCCCGGAGCGACCGCGAGTTCGCACGGATCGGCGGCGCCCTGAAGGCGCTCGCAGAACAGCTCGGCACCGCCACCGGCGGCCGATGCTCCACCTCGACTAAGGCCAAGACCGCATGACCATTCCAGCCGGACGGGCCGATTTTCCCGAGATTCGCGATGCCGTGCGTTCGCTCGTCAGTGGATTCGGAGACAGCTATTTTCGCGAAGTTGATGACGCTCGTGCTTATCCGGAGGCGTTCGTGGAGGCATTGACCACGGCTGGCTGGTTGGCGGCGCTCATTCCGGAGGAATTTGGCGGCGCGGGGCTGGGGCTGACCGAAGCCTCCATCATCATGGAGGAGATCAACAGGGCCGGTGGCAATTCGGGCGCATGTCACGGGCAGATGTACAATATGAACACGTTGCTCCGCCATGGATCGGACGAGCAGAAGCGCCGTTACCTTCCCGACATAGCGGGCGGGCGGGTCCGGCTCCAGTCCATGGCGGTGACTGAGCCGACCACTGGTTCGAACACCACGGCCCTTCAGACCCGCGCCGAAAAGCGCGGGAATTCTTACTTTGTCACGGGTCAGAAGGTCTGGATCAGCCGGATCCAGCATTCCGACCTGATGATCCTGCTCGCACGCACGACGCCGCTCGACCAAGTCAAGAAGAAGGTGGATGGGCTGTCAATCTTTCTAGTCGATCTACATCAGGCCATTGGCCGCGGAATGGACATCCGGCCGATCCGCAACATGGTCAATCATGAGACGAACGAAGTGTTCTTCGACGGGTTGGAGCTCCCCGCGGACGCGCTGATTGGCGAAGAGGGCGCCGGATTTCGCTACATTCTGGACGGGCTGAATGCGGAGCGCGCGCTTATCGCGGCTGAGTGCATCGGGGACGGATACTGGTTCATCGACCGGGCGGCCCGATACGGATCGGAACGGATCGTGTTCGACCGCCCGATCGGCAGAAATCAGGGCATTCAGTTCCCGATCGCACAGGCGTATATGGAGATCCGCGCCGCCGACCTGATGCGCTACGAGGCCTGCCGCCTCTTCGACGCCCACCTGCCGTGCGGAGTGGAGGCGAACATGGCCAAGCATCTGGCGGCGGAATCGTCGTGGAAGGCCGCCAACGCGTGCCTGCAAACCTTTGGTGGGTTCGGCTTCGCCGCGGAATACGATGTCGAGCGCAAATTTCGCGAAACGCGGCTTTACCAGGTGGCGCCAATCAGCGCGAACATGATTCTCAGCTTCGTCGGCGAGCACGTGCTTGGCATGCCAAGATCGTTCTGAAGGGTAATGTCAACCTAACCAGAATCTGGTTAGCTTTGGTCCGATATCTCCGGATGGGCCGTGCGAAGAGCAAGAACGCAGGCCGAATTAAACAAGAATAAACCACGTGCTGGATGGCTAGGGTCAGGACTCATTGATCACTCATAATTGCGCTTGATCACAGAGCACGGGATTTTCGCACATTCTCTGGCTACTGAAAGGCTATCCGCTCCCGCCAAACTTCTGGCGAGAGATTTCATGGGCCGGATCCCGGCTGATGGCGGGCGGAGAAGCGTGACCTGCTCGCATAGGAAGGCAGCTTGATGCTGTCGGGCACGTATGACGCTGCGCTGATTGCCGCTTTAGCGCTGGGGCAGGTCCCAAGAGGCAGATTCATTTCTCACCAGGTCATTACCGACGTTGAGCGACCGATTGCTGTTGCTGACGGCAGCTCGCTGCCAGCTATCACAAAGTGACCCCATGGGGCATGAATAGCTGCTGTTTTTCCAGCCTTTAGTTCCAGATTTGGGGACGCCCGCCCGCCCAGCCAATCTCGCGTTCAAGCTGTCCAGCGAGACGGAACAGGGTCGCTTCGTCGGCATAACGGCCGGTAAACATCATGCCAATCGGCAACCCGTTCGGCGCTACTGCCAGAGGCAGGCTGATTGATGGCTGGCCGGTGAAATTAAACAGCGCTGCATAGGGGAACAGCTCGGTCTGGCGGCGGACCAGCGTGGCCGGATCGACCGTGCACCCGGCAATCTCTCCAATTGCGGGCGCGGGCGCGGTCATGATCGGCGACAGGAAAACGTCAAACGTCTCGAAGCGTTCGAGCACGCCGCGCGTCAGGATGCGTAGTTGCTGATAACCCCAAAATGCCTGTTCGCCCGTCACCTTCCGCGAGGCATGGAGCGCCGCCTGCGTCATCGATTCAAGATCGTCTGCCCCCGGCTCGCGCCCGACGCGCGCGATTGTGCGTGCCATGCCCGCCGCAAAGTTTGCTGCAGAGACCGGCGCGCGGGCAGCATAGAGCGCGGCATAATCGACGCCGAGCCCGGCTTCGAACACATCATGGCCAAGATCGGCAAGCGCTGCGGCGGTAGTGCGTATCGCTTCGGCCACCTCGTCCGACGGAAGACGACCGGACGGCGTCTCGAACGACCAGGCAATACGGAGCCGCCCGGGCTCGCGGGCGACATCCTCCAGATACGGCCCCGCTTTGGGCGGGATAGCATAGGGTGAGCCCGGTTCGGGCCGCCCGGTGATGTCGAGCATTGCAGCGCTGTCACGCACCGATCGTGTCACGACATGATCGACACAGAATCCCATCGCATAGTCAAAGCCATCGGGCAGATTAGGATTGCGATCGCGCGTCACCTTCAGGCCGACCAGTCCGCAGCAAGCCGCCGGAATGCGGATCGAGCCGAGGCCGTCACTGGCATGCGCGATCGGCACATAGCCCGCTGCCACAGCGGCTGCCGATCCGCCCGAGGAGCCGCCCGGTGCGTGATCCGTATTCCACGGATTGCGGACTGCGCCATAGGCTGCGGTATCGACATTACCGAGGATGCCAAATTCTGAGCTCGCTGCACGGCCGAGTGGTATAACCCCGGCCTCGCGGTAGCGGCGCATGAGCCCGCTATCCTCGCTGTCGACCACGTCACGGCAAAAGCGGCTGCCCGAGGTATTGGGCCAGCCTGCAACACCGATCCCGAAATCCTTGACCAGGAATGGGACGCCTGCAAACGGGCCATCGCGCAGCGGCGCGCGTGCGGCATCACGAGCTTCATCAAACGCGCGGTGAACCACGGCGTTTAGCGTTCCGTCATGCCGCTCGATCCGCTCGATCGCTGCATCGACCAATTCCAGCGCGGTTACTTCTCCGTTGCGCACCATCGCTGCAAGCGCCAGGCCGTCATGCTCCGAATAATCCTGCATCAGTTTTTCCTTATGATCATCGCGCGCGGCCGCGGGCACTGACCGGCCAGAGATCGATCAGCGTATCGCCGCGCACGATGTGATAGGTGTCGTAGAGATTGACCGTCGGGTCGCAGTGCGGGACGGTTAGCGAGACGGCATCGCCAGGCGCGAGCATGTTGCCAATGCCGCTGCCAATCAGCGCGCCGTGTTCGTCGCCCATGAAAATGAAGCGCGTATCGGCAGGTGCGCCGCGTTGCAGCACGGCCATGCCACCATCGGTCGAAAGGGATTTGAAACCTGCATCGATTGTAACCAGCGCGGCATGATTGGCACTGACCACACGGGCATCCACCGAGAGCGCGGTTTCGAACGGCGTCGCCGCGCCGTCGGCCAGATCGCAGTCGAGATATTGCTGGTCCATAAAGACATAGGAGCCTGCCTGAATTTCGGTGAAGACACCGAGCGCGAGATCGATCCGGTGCGTACCGGTGCCAGACCCGGTGACGATTTCCGGCTCGAAACCGCCCTGCTTCAACGCAGCAATCACTGTCCGCAGATGCTCGGTCCGCTCCTCGATCGCAGCACGGCGATCGGCGTAGTTTTCTATATGCTGCTGCGATCCGCAATAGAATTGCACACCGCGCAAGCTAAGGCACGGCGCGGCGACGATCTGCTCCGCAAGATCGACCGCATCGGATGCAGAGGCAACACCGGTGCGGTGGATGCCAGGATCGATATCGATGATGACGTCCAGTGCCGCACCAACGCGGTCCACAGCACGATCCAGCGCCGCGACGACCGTTGGATGATCAACGACTGCCATTAACCCAGGGGATCGCTTTGCCAGTGCCGCCAGCCGCTCAATCGCGGCCGGTGCGGCGACCGGCGAGGTAATGAGCAATCCCGTGATGCCGCCGTCTGCCAGTACCTCCGCCTCGCCAATCTTTGCGCAGCACAGCCCAATCGCCCCCGCCGCAATCTGGCGTTGTGCGATATCGACGCTCTTATGGGTTTTGGCATGCGGCCGGAGTTTCACCCCGTGCGCCACCACAATCTGCGCCATTGCAGCGATGTTGCGGTCCAAAGCGTCCAGATCGAGCACGAGTGCGGGCGTATTCAGTGCGGCACGCGATCCCTGCTGGCCAATCAAATGCGCATGAAGTTCGTGATCGGTCATCAGGAAAACAGCTCCCCCAAATGCGCATTGAGGAACTTGCCCGACGGATCGACCGAGCGGCGCACCGCGCGGTAGCGCTCCGCCATAGGATAAAGCGTATCGACGTCTGCGCGGGTCAGCGTGTGGCGTTTGGCCCAGTGCGGCCGCCCACCATGGCGGCGAAAGATCGCCTCGGCATCCGCGAACAGCGAGCGCCACGGCATCGGCGCATATTGATGCATCGAGATTGAAGCAACCGGCCCATTGTTCATCGGGCTCATCCAGATATCGTCAGGGGCAACGACGCGATATTCGAATGGGAAGGACACCGGCAGATGCCGCTTGCGGATCCATCGCACCACCTCGTCCAACGCCTCCAACCCAACGGCACGCGGCATCTCATATTCCATTTCTTCGAAGCGAATCGTCCGCTCCGAGGGAAAGATGGTGTGTGCCGGACCCCAGCTTTTGCCCTTTATCGGCCCGCGCATCATTAGCCGCTGCAGCGTCGGCACGAGGAACGGCGCTACCTTGCCGATATCCAGAAAGCGCCGAAACGATGCTTCTTCCTTGTCGTCGGCAGGGGGTGGTGGATTGCAGGGATCAGTTGGATCGAGTGTCTTCAGAATGACGAAGTCGGCATGGGGGAAGAACCAGAATTCGATATGACGGTGTTGATCGGCCAGCGTGTTGAAACTCTCGCGTAGCTCGTCCCAGCGCATCTTGCTGATGCGCTCGATCAGGTGAAACGCTGGCACCACAGCGATCTCGATCTCAGTCGCGATACCGAACAGGCCGAGCGACAGGCGCTGTGCCTGGAACAGGTCAGGCTCGGTCTCGGCGTCGCACCAGACCGCCTCCCCATCTGCCGTAATCAGGCGAAAACCGCGTGCGAAGGTGGCGAGCGAGCCCAGCTCCTGACCAGTGCCGTGGGTGCCTGTTGCGAGCGATCCGGCCAGTGATTGCGGGTTGACGTCACCTTGGTTGGCAAGCGCCAAGCCCTCTTCCCAAAGCGCCGAAGTGACCCGCTTCAGGCTCCAACCGGCAGGTGCGCGCACGGTTTGCCGATCGGTCGCGACACAAAGCTCACCCGCCATGCCCTCTAATGAGACGATCAGGTCGTCGGACTGGCACAGTGGCATGAATGAATGACCGGCGCCCGTCGCGCGAACAGATCGGGCCGCTTTGACGGCCTCTGTGAGCATGCCTTCGTCGCAGGGCCGGATTATTGCACGCGGCGAAGTGCTGACGCTGCCCGACCAGTTCGACCAGCTTGGTGGAGGCGGCGTCGGTCGGATCAATCCCATCTCCTGTCTTGCCCTTTAGTCCGACGCTGCGTTTGCAGCACGGTGTTATCGCGATCGTACCAACGGAGCCAGCGCCGTGATTTCGAGGCCAGCAGTTCCGGGATAGGATGCTCAAGCCCTCGCATGAACGGCAGAGATTCATCCGATCAGCAAAGGGAGGTCTAGTCACTCTTTGCCAAGCGGTGCCGCTTAGCGGGCTATCTGCGCCCACCAGTGTCAGCGCAAAGTCGAACTGAATGCCCTGTGGCATCCAAGGAGCGGCTGGGTCTGTTTGTGTGATACGCCGTAGGCCGTGGTGGCCGAACGCTAGAGGCCTATTTTTTCCAGGGCGGAGACGAATTCTGGATCGATTCCGGCCTCACCCTTTGGGGTGAGGCGGTTTAAGGCCGTCTGTATGCGCTTCTGCGCCACTTGAAGCGCCTTGTGCCGAATTGCACGCTTGGCATTGGTCCGCCACGACGAGCTTTCGCCTAGCAGCGCCTCCCATTTCGCTTCTTCGGCCGCGACGACCGCAAGCGCGAGCCGCAAACCATCGCGGCGTCCATGAGCGTAATCATTCGGCATCGACGGTGCTCGGGCGTAGTGGCGTCATCATTTAGCGGCTTTGCCTATTTCGCGGTCGACAGTGTCCATGAAGTCGCGCGCAGCCTCCCGGTCCGCTGCTTTTTTAAACGCGACGTCAAGGTCCGATGCCGCGCCGAGCATATACGCCAGACACCAAAGTGCGAAACGGCGTCCGTCGTCTCGCTCCAGCCCAAACTGAACTTGCAGGAGGGTGGTGCCGGCGGCGAGCTGTTCCGTGGTAAGATCGGTGATCTCATTGGTGCCAAAAAAGCTGACTAGCAGTTGATCGAAGTCCATTGCAGCTGCTCTCTCGTCCGAATTATTGCGCCGCCTTCCGCACAAGTCCGAGACGCTTGGCGATCTCGATTCGCTTTGCTTTGTAGTCAGGGGCGACCATCGGATAATCGGATGGGAGATTCCAAGCCGCGCGATAGTCGCCGGGGGTCATTCCATGAGCCGAACCAAGATGGCGCTTCAGCGCCTTTTGCGTTGCGCCACTGACGGACCTCGATGAATGTCTCGCCATCGGCAAGAAGCTCGTATGCACGCTGCGCGCCTCACCCCCAAATCCCCAGCCGGCGAGGGCTCGTTTGCAGAATAATGGCGGAGGCTCCGCAGGATCAAAACAGATCGCCATTGCGGGATGTCGCCGCTGTTGACATTCAGATGGGAGGCAGTTTGCGGTCAAGCGTGTCGATTTTAGACTCCTCGACGGGTAGAACAACGGTCTGACCGCTTCCGGGCGGCGATCCAGCATAAGCAGACGCTTGTTCGTGAAGGCGGCAGTGGCAGCTTTGCGCCCTAATTGTCGTCGTTCGACCCAGCGCTTGGCGGTCCTAAAGCCTGCCATTCAATCCGGGTCGCAGTCGGCACCTCCGAAGGTCCGCAGCTGGGACTTTCCTGTCATTCCCATGCCGCAGGTTGAGCGTCAGCTCCTGCCAAAAGCCGACGTTCGGCGCTTGTCCGCGGGGCGTGGCGTTGGGACTGAAGCTGGGCCGTAAGCCGACTGGCCGTTTCCGATAGGCAGGCCGTAGGAATCGGACTTTCGTCCAGCTATATTTGGGTGGCGGAAAGACCCAATTGGCGACATTGCCGGGCTCCTTTCTCTCTCCCAACTTCGGCCGCTCGTTCATTTGGAACAGTGCCCGCCCGGTCGATAACAACGGCGCTGAAGCGCCCCGGAGCGCGCTGCGATCGTCACCAATAGTCTGAAATCGCATCGAGCAGTGACTAACGCGCGTGGCGTTGCCGCCGATGCCGCCTAACCCAGCCCCATCGTCTTCGCCCAAGTCACAAAAAGATCAGGCCAGATTTCCGCCGGCTTGCCCATCGCGCGGCGCAGGCCGAAACCGTGGCCACCAGCGGTGAACAGGTGTGTTTCGACAGGCACCCCCTGCGCCTTCAGCGCGGCGCGAAGACGCAGGCTGTTGTCGACGGGGACGGTGGGATCATCCTCGGCATGAACGATGAATGCCGGCGAGGTTAAGGTTGTCACATTGGCCTCGGGCGAATGGGCGGCTTCCAATTCCGGCGTGGGATTTGCGCCCAGCAACAGCGTGCGTGATCCGGGGTGGGCCAGCGGCGGGTGCATCGACTGGACGGGATAGATGGGGGCGATAATGTCTGGCCGCGCCGAAAGGGCATCGCTGGCGTCGACGGCAGCGTTGACCTTGCGATCATAGCGGGTGCCCAGATCGCCGCAGACATGGCCGCCAGCCGAGAAGCCCATCGCCGTCACCCGTTCGGGCACCACGCCATAGTCCCGTGCACGTGCACGGATGAGGCGCATCGCCCGCTGCGCATCACCCAGCGCAACATCTGGCCCGGAAGCCCAGCCCTCCCCCGGCAAGCGATAAAACAGCACGAAGCACGTCCAGCCGCGCGCGGCGAGCCAGCGGGCGATTTCATAGCCTTCCTTGTCGATCACCACCCAGCGATAGCCGCCGCCAGGCATGATGAGCGCCGCGCTGCCATTGGGAATGCGCGGGCGGAAGACCACCATGCGCGGGCGTGAAATGCCGTACACCGCACGGTCGGTGAGTGCCGCATCCTTGCTGCGCTCCTCAACGGTTTCGATCAGCGGCTTGGCGGGCATGCCGGGGGCGCCCTTTGGCCACAAATCTATCGTCTCGTTAGGTTCAGGCAGACCCGCGACCGGCGCTTTTGCCCCGATGCGCGGCGGCAAGGTCTGCGCACCAGCAGCCCCGGCCAGCCCCAGTGCCAGCGTCCCGAACAGGGCTTCGCGGCGGTCAATCATTCAACTTCCCGGTTGGATATACTGCACGCGCGCAAACAGCTCCCGCTGCCAGGCACGCGGATTGCGCTCAACGCGCGCGGTCGTATCGAAAATCAGCGTCTGGCGATCGGGGAGCCGGTACGCTGGCCAGCGCGCCGCGCCCGCAAGCTTGGGATCGCCCGTTTTCGCAAAAGCAACGAACCGCGCCTGCATGGCCTGCGATGCTGCCTGCGCATCAGCCCCCGTGCCAGTCTGCGATCCCGCCACGCCCAGCGTGCCGAACACCAGCGGGATGTCCATAGTGTGCATCGCGCGCCGCCGGGGATCAATCCGTGCGCCAAAATCGACCTGATAGACCCAGGTCGGTGCATCCGCCCCTGCCCGCGCCTCCGCCTCAATCACTTGCCCACGCCAGCTGCGCCCGCAGGTTGTGGCATCATAAAAGATGTCGATGGGCGACCAATCGGGGAAGCGGGCGCGATATTGGCTGATCACCCATTCGGGCAGGATGTCGATGCGCAGTTCCGGCGCAATCCGATCCGCGAGGTTGGCCCAGTCGAGCGTCTTCACCCGGTCGCTGTCGGGCGAAATGAACGCCCGGGTTTCGTCATGCGTGTTGCCGAGCAGCATGGGAATGCCGCGCGATTGCGGCGCGGCATCGGGCCAGAAGGGGTGCCGCGTGAGCCATTTCATGTCCAGCACCGGTCCAAAATACACCCCGCCGCCTAGGATGGGATCCGTCGCCGCCAACCCGTCGACAAGTTTTTCAATCGACATGGAGAGAAGCGGTGACAAGTCACGCTCGCTCACGCCCAGCTTGCTCAGATAGGCGCGGGTGCGCGCGGTCGCGTTCAGCGGGCCGGATGCGGTGACTTGCTGGCCGCTCATCGTCGCGGCGCGGTGGAACAGACCCTTGGCGGCAGGCATCGCCATCATGGTCGCGATCTTGGCACCCCCGCCCGACTGGCCAAACACCATGACGCGGTTCGGGTCACCGCCAAATGCCGCGATGTTGCGTCGTACCCAGTTGAGCGCGAGGATTAGGTCAAGCTGGCCCGCATTGCCGCTGTCAGGAAAACGCGGATCGAGCCGCGCGAGATAGAGATAGCCAAAGGCATTGAGCCGGTGGTTGACCGTCACCACCACCACATCGCCCGCCGCCGCCAGTGCAGCACCATCGTTCAGCGGATCAGTAACGCTGCCACCCGAGTAAGCCCCGCCGTGAATGTAAAGCATCACCGCCCGTCTGGCGCGCGGGTTCGCCTCTGGCGTCCAGATGTTGAGGAATAGGCAGTCCTCTGATTGCGCGCCGTACCGGCTGCCTGATTGCGGCGCGACGGGGCCAAAGGCGGCGGTGTCCTGCTGACTGCCGCGTGTCGAGACCGCGACGGGCGCGCGAAAGCGTCCTGCGCGACCATAACGGATGCCCTTTGCGAACAGGACACTGCCGTCGCTGTGCACCGCAAAGTCGCCGTCGGGTGCGCTGACAAAGTCCGGGGGTGCGGCGCGCGCAGCACGAGGCAGATAAAGCAATGCCGCGCCAGCACCCCCCGCCGCCATCACCGTGCGGCGGCTGATGTTAGCGCCGGACATCAAGCCCGCCCGCCAGATAAGCGTCGATATCGGCCTGGCGGAACAAGCTGGCATCGCCCGGTAACGAGTGTTTGAGCGCCGCGAGCGCCAGCCCAGTGCGTGCGGCATCATCGGCGCTGCCGCCGCTGCGCAGTGCGTGGAGCACGCCCGCTGCAAAGGCATCGCCGCCGCCAATCCGGTCGACAATCCCGGCAAGCACCACTTCCTGCGTTTGTGCGGTCGCTTCACGCGTGTCGATCCGCGCAGACAGGCGGTGACGATCAGCATCCTCAACATGGCGCGCGGTCGACGCGATCGTTTTCAGCCGGGGGAATGCCGCAAAGGCAGCCTCTGCCGCCTCGCGCCGCCGATCCTCACCTCCGCCGGAGAAATCCCGACCCAGCAGCAGTGCGATATCGCGGTGGTTGCCGAACAGCAGATCGGCATGGCCCACCAGCTTGGTCAGTAACGCGCGCGGATCGCTGTCCCACCGCTCCCATAATTTCGCGCGGTAATTGCCGTCGAACGATACTGGAATGCCGCGCGCGGTTGCCGCTTCGGCGGCAGCAATCGCTGCATCGGCGCTTACCGGGCCAAGCGCAGGCGTGATGCCTGACAGGTGCAGCCGGTCCACCCTGGCCAACAGCTCCGCCCAGTCCCAGCCATCGGCAGGTGCTTCGGCGAAGGACGAATGGGCACGGTCATAGATAACTTCGGTGGCGCGCATTCCGGCGCCAGAGGTGACGAAATACAGCCCCATCCGGTCACCACGCAGCGCGATGCCGTGGGTATCGATGCCGTGCCCACGCAACGTGGCGATCGCGGTGCGGCCCAAATCATTATCGGGCACTGCGCTGACAAAGCCCACATCATGCCCCAGCCGGGCAAGCGCGGTGGCCACATTCGCCTCTGCCCCCGCCACCCATACATCCAGCTTTGGCGTCTGGAGCAACAGTTCACGCCCCGGAGGCGACAGCCGCAGCATGATTTCGCCAAAGGCCAGAAACCGGCTCACCGCGCCAGCCAGCCGCCATCGACCGCCAGGATATGCCCCTGAACATAATCCGCCGCGCTGGAGGCAAGGAACACTGCCGCGCCGCCAATGTCACTCGCCGCGCCCCAGCGCCCGGCGGGAATGCGCTCAAGGATCGATCGGTTGCGGTTTTCATCGGCCTGCAGCGCGGCAGTATTGTTGGTAGCGATATAGCCCGGCGCGATGGCATTCACGTTGATGCCCTTTGCCGCCCATTCATTGGCGAGCAGCTTGGTCAGCCCGCCAATGCCTGCTTTGGACGCGGTGTAGCTTGGCACGCGAATGCCGCCCTGGAACGTCAGCATGGATGCGATGTTGATGATCTTGCCCGTGCCCCCATCCGCTGCAATCCGCGCCATCATCTGCTTCCCCGCTGCTTGGCACAGGAAGAACACACTTTTCAGGTTGGTGTCGATCACCGCATCCCAATCCGCCTCGGTAAAATCAACCGCATCGGCGCGGCGGATGATACCGGCATTGTTGACCAGAATGTCGATCCGACCCAGCTTATCCACCGTTTCATCCACAATTGCGTCCACCGGCTCAATTGTCGACAAATCGGCGCTGATGATATGCGCCCGGCGGCCCAGCGCGCGGATGTGCGCGGCGGTTTCATCAGCCGGGGTGCGACCGACACAGGCGATATCGGCACCGGCCTGCGCCAGCGCCACCGCGATCGCCTGGCCGATGCCGGTATTCGCGCCGGTGACAATCGCCACTTTGCCGCTCAGGTCGAAGCTCGACATCAGGCCAGCTGGCAAATGTCGAGGACAGTCATGTCGGTATAATCCTGGTTCTCGCCCGCCATCGCCCAGATGAATGCATAAGCGCGCGTGCCCGAACCCATATGGATCGACCAGGGCGGCGAGATGACGGCTTCTTCATTGCCCATCACGATGTGCCGCATCGCCTCTCCCTCCCCCATATAATGGAAAACGCGGTCATTGGGGCCGGGCAATTCGAAGTAAAAGTAAATCTCGCTGCGGCGTTCGTGAATGTGCGGCGGCATCGTGTTCCAGACAGAACCGGGTTTCAGCACGGTCAGCCCCATCACGAGCTGCGCCGAATCGCAGATGCCGGGAATGACGAGCTGAAAAATCGTGCGCTCGTTCGATTCCTCCAGGCTGCCGCGCTCAAGCGCATTGGCATCAGCGATGGAAAGCTTGCGGGTGGTGAACGCCTTATGCGCCGGGCAGGATGCCAGATAGAACCGCGCACCCGCGCCCGAAAACTCGACATCGGTCGCGCCCATCGTGACGTAGAGGCAATCCTTGTTGCCCAGCGTGAAGCTTTCGCCGTCAACCGTCACCACGCCGTCAACGCCGCCAATATTGACGATGGCAAGCTCGCGCCGTTCAAGAAAGGGATGGCCGACTGCAGATGGTGGCTCGGACTGAACGGGCAGCTTTACCGGGGCGTCGGCAACCGCAACGCCGCCAATCACGAACCGGTCGGCATGGGTGTAATTGAGCACGCATTCGCCGTCGCGAAACAGCCCGTCGATCAGATAGCGATCACGCAATTCATCATTGGAAACGCATTCCATCATGTCAGGATGGGTAGCGTAGTAGGTACGGTCAAACATGCAGTTTCTCCGAATTCAGGCCGCTTTGGCGGCGGCGGCAAGGGGTTGATCAATGCGATAGGCGCGGCGGACAAGGCCGCTGGTCAGTTCATGGGCAAGATCGGCTGCTTCCCAATCGGCGATCCGGTGTTCGGCAACCAGCCGGGCCAAAAAGCCGCAATCGACGCGCCGGGCAACGTCATGGCGCGCCGGGATCGACAGGAAAGCCCGAGTATCATCGTTGAACCCGACACTGTTGTAGAAGCCCGCCGTCTCCGTCACATTTTCGCGGAAGCGGCGCATCCCTTCGGGACTGTCATGGAACCACCAGGCGGGGCCCAGCTTCAGGCACGGATAATGCCCGGCCAGCGGTGCCAGTTCACGCGCATAGGCAGTTTCGTCGAGCGTGAACAGGATGATCGACAGCCCCGGCGTCGTGCCGAACCGGTCTAGTAGTGGCTTCAACGCGCGCACATAATCAGTACGCGTCGGCATATCAGCGCCCTTGTCGCGGCCATGGCTGGCGAACAGCGCGGCATTGTGGTTGCGAAAACTGCCCGGGTGAATTTGCATCACCATGCCGTCCTCAACGCTCATTGCCGCCATTTCGGTGAGCATTTGGGCGCGGAACAGCTCGGCGTCAGCGGCGGTCCAGCTGTCCGTCGTGATCGCGCGGAACAGCCGCTCCGCCTCGTCATAGGGCAGATCGGCGGTGTTCGCCGTCGGGTGGCCGTGATCGGTTGCGGTTGCACCTGCCGCCCGAAAATCGGCACGCCGTTTGCGATGGGCGGCGAGATAGCCTGGCCAGCTAAAAACATCCTCGCCCGTCAATTCGGCAAAGCGCGCCATTGCTGGCTTGAACGCCTCATGCTCCACATCAATCACGCCGTCGGGGCGGTAGGTGGTCACGACCCGCCCGCCCCAGCCCGAGTTGTGGATGCGGTGATGCGCCGACAGATCATCCTGCGCGCCTTCGGTGGTAGCCAGAAAATCGATCCTGAACCGATCAAACAACGCGCGAGGGCGAAACGCATCGGTTGCCAGCTTTTCCCCAATCGCGTCGAAATAATGATCGGCGGTTGCCGCATCCAGCGCAATGTCGATAGCGAACACATCGGCAAAGACATGGTCGAGCCACAGCCGTGATGGCGTGCCCCGGAACAGATGATAATTGGCGGCGAACAACCGCCATGCCGCGCGCGGATCGGTTGCCGGAGTGCCATTGCGGCCTGGAATCGCCAGCGCGTCCAGTGCGATACCCTGACTGTAAAGCATCCGGTACAGATAATGGTCGGGCGCGAGCAACAGGCTCGTCGCGTCGGTCCAGGCCGCATTGTCAGCGAACCAGGCGGGATCGGTGTGGCCATGCGGGCTGACAATCGGCAGATCGGCAATCTGCGCATATAGCGCGCGCGCAATACCCCGCGTCGACGGATCAGCCGGGAACAACCGATCGGGATCGAGTCGGAGCTGCCGGGCCGTCATCTCATCTCCACCTTGGTGCATCTTGCGTGCTAATCGGGATTGGTAACCGGTGTCAGGCGCCACCGCAAGCGCGTGTTTATGACCCCGGCACGGCGACCGACGCCCGGCGGATCAGCGTCGACAGAAATTGCGAGGGTTCCTCTACCGGATCACTGCCATCAACCCCCGCCAGCAATTTCAGCGCCGCCGACCGCGCCATCGACACAATCGGCCAACGCACGGTGGTCAGCGGCGGCCACACATGCGCGGCGACAGGCGTATCATCAAAGCCAATGATCGACAGATCACGCGGGATATGCAGCCCGCGCTCAAGTGCTGCGTGCATCACGCCCGCCGCCATTTCATCATTTGACGCAAAAATCGCGGTGGGGCGCGGCATCACATCAAGCAACCGATCCGCAGCGATGCGGCCCGAATCAAACGTGTAACTGCCATCAGCGACCATTGATCGCGGCAAGGCGATGCCCGCGGCATCGAGCGCCTCCTCAAACCCCTCACGCCGTTCAAATGCCGAGCGAAAGCCATGCGGCCCAGCAACAAGGCCGATCCGCCGGTGCCCCTGCGCAATCAGATACGCAATCGCGGTGCGCACCGCTTCCCGGTCATTGGAGGCAACCATGTGCGCTGGATCATCCAGCATGGCGGAACCCATCCGCACGTATCGGCAGCCAATTTCGCTGCATAACCGCGCAATTGAATCGTTTTCGCTGATTGGCGGCATCAATAACACGCCAAACAGCCGCTGGCGTTCCAAGAAATGACGCAAATCGTCCAGCATCGTCGCGGAACCGCGATCGAGCGGGCGCACCACCATTTCAAATTCAGTGCCATGCAGCGCCTCCAGCATGCCCTGCTGCACATTCATCACCGTTTGCGCGTTGGGATTGTCATGGACCAGCCCGATCAGGAAATTGCGGCGCAGCGCCAGCGCGCGGGCCTGCGGATTAGGGATATAGCCCAGATCACCAATCACCTCTTCCACTTTGCGGCGGGTATCATCGTTCAGCAGCGGGGATCGGTTGATGACCCGGCTGACGGTCTTTTTCGAAACCCCGGCAATGCGGGCGACATCGTTGATGGTGGGTTGGCCGGTGCTTTTCATCATCGCCGCCATACTGCGCCCTGCAGTTCGCGAACAGCCCCAGCAATACACCCGGCAATACACTGCGCGCGCTTGCGCCAAGCGCAGCGGTGCGGCAAAGGCACAGACGATTGATACCGGTTACCTGCAATTGAGTGGAGGGCAGTATTGGCGCACGCATGGCAAGTCGACCCTGCTGACACCGTCGCCACGCTGCTTGATGATGCTGCAGCCGGCGCCCCCATCACGATCGGCGGCATCATCGTGGTCGCGACCACAAGCATCGCTCGAGGGCACAAGATATCGCTGGTGTCGGTTGCAGCCGGTTCGACGATCATCAAATATAGTGCCGAAATCGGCCGCGCGCGCTTCGCAATCGCCGCCGGTGATCATGTCCACACCCATAATTTGATCACCGCGCTAACCGGCACAGTCGAATACCAGCGCGGCGATGGCACAACCGCTGTGCCCTTTTCGACGCACGACCGGTGCTTCGACGGCTATCTGCGTGCCGATGGCCGGGTTGGCACACGCAACGAAATCTGGATTTTGCCAACGGTTGGCTGCGTTGCCCGAACTGCGCAAAAGATCGCCGCGCGCAGCCATGCCCGGCACGCAGGGGCGGTTGACGGTGTCCATGCGCTTGTCCACCCCTTTGGATGTTCCCAACTGGGCGACGATCTGGCCGGCACGCGGCGCATATTGGCCGCGCTGGCGGGCCATCCCAATGCCGGCGGCGTGCTGATCATCGGGCTTGGTTGCGAATCCATTCAGCTTGATGCGCTGATGGCCGAAATTCCGAAATCTCGCCGCGCGAACATTCGCACGATGATTGCGCAGACCTCAGCTGACGAACTGGCAGAGGGCGAGGCGTTGGTTGATGCGCTGGTGGCCCAGGCACGCCAGCCGCGCGTCAGCGTCGGGCTCGACAAGCTGGTGCTCGGGGTAAAATGCGGCGGATCAGACGGGTTTTCGGGGTTGACCGCCAACCCGCTTGTTGGGCGGATGAGTGACCAGGTCGCGGGCGCAGGCGGCCAGGTAATCCTGACCGAGATTCCGGAGATTTTCGGCGCAGAACAACTGTTGATGGCGCGCGCCGCGAATGCCGATGTGTTCGACAGGATCGGCAATCTGGTGAATGATTTCAAAGCGTATTTCCTGTCGAACGACGAGCCGGTTTCGGAAAATCCCTCACCGGGCAATATCGCAGGCGGCATCACCACGCTGGAGGAAAAGTCGCTGGGCGCGGTGCAAAAGGGCGGGGGCGCGCCAGTGATGGACGTCATCCGCTATGGCCAGCAGGTTGCGGTGCCGGGGCTGACATTGCTTGAAGCGCCGGGCAATGACGCGGTTTCCTCAACCGCGCTGGCTGCGGCGGGCGCGACGATGATCCTGTTCACCACTGGGCGCGGCACCCCGCTTGGCGCGCCGGTGCCGACGGTGAAAATTGCATCAAGCAGCACACTTGCCGCCGCCAAGCCCGGCTGGATTGATTTTGATGCCGGGACGGTTCTCGACCAAGGGATGGACGCCGGGGCCAATGCCCTGATGGACCAAATCATCGCCATCGCCTCCGGCAAAACAACCGCTGCCGAACGGAATGACGAGCGCGAAATGGCGATCTGGAAACGGGGCGTTACGCTGTGACGCGGCTCAGCTATGCGGCGCTTGGCGGGTTAGACGCGGCGATCCAGCGGCCCGCGCGTGCAGCACCACCGACGCTTGGCATTGTCCATTTCGGGCCAGGCGCTTTCCACCGCGCGCACCAGGCAAGCTATATCGATACCCTGCTTGATCATGATCCGCGCTGGGGGATTGCTGCGGTCGCGCTGCGCAGCAAAGCTGTAGTCTCGGCGCTGGAATCGCAACAAGGGCTGTACACGATTGCGGTGCGCGATGCGGCCTGTTCGCACCGGATCGTGGGGGCGCACGGTGCTTGGTTGGGGGCTGATCAGGGCGATGCGACGCTGACGCTGCTGAGCCGGTCGGCCATCAAGCTCGTCACCACCACCGTTACCGAAAAGGGATATTGCCTAACCGCTGAAGGTACGCTGGATCAGGCCCATCCCGATATTGTCCATGACCAGCGAGGCGATCGGCCACCGCGCAGCGTGATTGGCTGGATTGTGGCGGGGCTTGGTGCGCGCCGCAATGCTGGCATGCCGCCCTTTGCCGTGATGCCGTGCGATAATCTGGCGCGCAATGGACCCAAGCTGAAGGCCGCGCTGACCGCCTTTGCTGCCCTGCGCGATGGCGATCTTGCCGCCTGGATTGAAGGCGAGGTGCATGTGCCATCGACCATGGTCGATTCGATCACGCCCGCCAGCGACGATGCTCTGCTGGCTGATGTGCGAGCATCATTGGGCTTGATTGACAGCATTCCAGTGCAGCGCGAATCCTTTTTCCAATGGGTCATCCAAGATATTGGCACATCAATTGGCCCTGACCTGGCATCGGTTGGCGCCGTCGTGACGTCAGATATCGCCGGGTATGAGCGAGCCAAGTTGCGCATTCTGAATGGCGCGCATTCAACGCTTGCCTATGCCGGGCTGCTGCGCGGCCATGGCAGCGTGGCCGATGCCATGGCGGATCCGGCGCTTGCCGCGTTCGTCGACGCGATGATCCGCACCGACATTGCGCCGGTGCTGCCGCAGGTGACCGGGCTTGATCTGGATCATTACCGCGCGGCCGTGCTTGATCGGTTTCGTAACCCGGCAATCCTCCACCGGCTTGATCAGATAGCCCAGGATGGCACCCAGAAACTTCCCTATCGCCTAGCCGATACGATTGATGCCAATCGCAGGGCGGGAAAAATGCCGATCTTTGCCGCCACCGCAGCAGGCTGCTGGGCAGCCTTTGTCCTCCGGCGCGTGCGAGAGCGGGCGGCGTTGATTGATCCCGCCGCGGATGCGCTGTTTGCTGCCGCTGATGGTGCCAGCCCGGCGATCTTCGTCGACCGGGTGATTTCTGCCGGTCTAGGTTTTCCGCGCCATTGGCACAACGACCCGGCGACGGTCCGGCGGATATCCGGCGCTGCTCAAGCGGCGTTTGACGGGGCATGGCCGACCTTGTTTCATGCAGGGGACATCGGAGACAGCCATTGACACCGGTTTCCCTTCGCCGCACTGTGCTACAAAATAAACGACATGCTGGCCAAAATACGCGGCCAAAATGGATAAAAAGTCAGGGGAGCAGGGTGAATTGATGCGGCGCGACGTCGACCAGAATATTGCTCAAATTGCGACCCGCTTTGTCGATGCCAGACGCAGCGCATCAGTGCTGACCGATTACCCCGGGATTATTCCCGCCGACCTTTCAGATGCCTATGCCGTTCAGGATTCGGCGATTGCGCTGAGTGCTGGGGAAATCGTCGGCTGGAAGGTCGGCCGGATCAATCCACCGATCGGTGATGTCGATCGCCTCGCCGGACCAATCTACACCTGTGTTGAGGCGACCTCCAGCGACGCGCCAGCCGCAATGCGGGTATTTGCGGGCGGGTTTGCGGCAGCAGAGGCCGAATATCTGCTGCGCATCGGCACCGCGCCAAACCCCGCGCAGCAACATTTTTCCATCGATGAGGCTGCCGCGCTGATTGACGCGGTGCATATCGGCATCGAAATCGCCAGTTCGCCCTTTGGCGGCATCAACGATCATGGTGCTGGCGTCACGATTTCTGATTTTGGCAATAATAACGGGCTGGTAATCGGCCCCGCCGTCCATGGCTGGCGCACAACCGACCTGCTCGGCTGGCCAGTGGAATTGATGATCAATGGCATTTTGATTGGCGCGGGCATGGCATCGACGATGCTTGACGGCCCGTTTGGCGCCGCGCGATTCTTGTTCGAGCTGATGGCCGAACGCGGCATCGCGCTGAAGCCCGGGCAGTGGATTTCTACCGGCGCCGTCACTGGCGTTCACCCTGTTGCGGTGGGGGATCGGGTCCAGGCGCGCTTCGATGCGCGACTGACCGTAGAGTGCGCTATTGAAGCCGAAGGATAAGCCCGCCAACCGGGCAATTGGGGAGAGCGAGTGATGGCAACAGCAGTCGTGCCTGGCGTGGCAGCAGCAGCAGCGCGGGTCGGGCGGTTTCGCTGGGTTATCTGCGCCTTGCTGTTTGCGGCCACGGCGATCAACTATGTCGATCGCCAGATGATCGGCGTGCTCAAGCCAACACTGAGCAAGGAATTCGGCTGGACCGAAGGCGACTTTGCCACGATCATCTTTTGGTTCCAGGTCGCCTATGCGATTGGCTATGTCAGCTTTGGCAAGGTCGTGGACATGGTGGGTGCGCGGCTTGGCTATGCCGTCGCCATTGTCATCTGGACGATCAGCCACATGGCGCACGGACTGGCGAGCGGCGTTACCACATTTGCCATGGCGCGCTTTGGCCTGGGCATTGGCGAATCGGGCAATTTTCCGGCGGGCATCCGCGCGGTGACGGACTGGTTCCCGCAGCGCGAACGCGCCTTTGCAATTGGCCTTTTCAATGCAGGTGCCAATATCGGCGCGATCATCACGCCCTTGCTAGTGCCAGCGCTGGTGCTTGCCTTTGATTGGCGCGTTGCGTTTTACGTCACTGGCATATTGGGGATTTTGTGGCTGGTGGCGTGGTGGTTGGTGTATCGGCACCCGAGCGAGCATGGCCGCGTGAACCCGGCTGAGCTCGCCTGGATAGAACAGGATCCCGCTGACCCGGTGGAACCGATTGCCTGGCGCAAACTGATCATGGTGCGCGAAACATGGGCGTATGCGCTGGGGAAGTTCTTCATCGACCCGATCTGGTGGTTTTTCCTGTTCTGGCTCCCCGGCTATCTGTACGAACGCTATCATCTTGATCTGAAGACCTTTGGCCTGCCGCTTGCCGCGATCTATCTGATTTCAGATTTTGGCAGCATTGGTGGCGGCTGGATGTCGTCGCGGCTGATTAAGGCGGGTTATACCCCCAATCTGGCCCGCAAGCTGACGATGCTGCTATGTGCGTTTTGCGTAACGCCCATCTATTTCGCGCAATCGATTGACGGGTTATGGACGGCGGTGCTCATCATCGGGCTGGCGACGGCGGCGCATCAGGCATTTTCGGCCAATCTCTATACCTTGCCATCGGATATCTTCCCGCGCGGCGCGGTGGGATCTGTGGTCGGGATTGGCGGGATGATCGGCGCGATTGGCGGCATGGGGATGGCGCAGTTCACTGGCTATATCCTGGATGCAACGGGCAAGAATTATTCGATCCTATTCGCCATCTGCGCCAGCGCCTATTTCGTGGCGCTGCTGGCGGTCCACCTGCTCTCGCCGCGACTGGCCCGCGTCGAGGTTGCATGATCCGCCGGGCGATTTCGGCGGCGGCCATCGCCCTGCTGGCAGGGCCGGCATGGGCAGAGCCCGGGGTGGCGGCGTCAACCGGGCTGCTGTTCCGCGTTTCCGCTGACAAGACGCTGGATGCCGATGTTGCCGGGGGGGATGCTGCCCCCAATTTCCGCAGCGGCGTTGATGTGGTGCCCGATGGCGCCATCGGCGGCGCAGCGCGGTGGAGCGATGAGGGTTATGTCGCCTGGAAAGCGCCGGGCAATATGCTGGCAGCACGCGGCACGCTATCATTCTTTTGGCGGCCCCGCACACCACTAGGCGAGGCACCCTTTGCCATTTTTCGCGCAGGTTTTGCCGATCACAGCAGTTGGGACATGGCGTTTCTGCGGATCGACTGGAACGGCCACGGGTTCGATGCTTTTGTAACCGACGCGAATTTATCGCGCGTGCGGGTGTCGTGGCGAATGGATGCCATTCCGGCAGCGACAGATTGGCACCACATCGCCTTTGCCTGGGACGAAACACAGGGCGTGCAGTTGTTCGTCGATGGCCGCGAGGTTGCCCGCAAGGTGCAAAACGCCAATCTTGATTCAGGGCTGGACCAATTTGGCATGGCCGGACGAGTAATGTCCCCCCACCAAGTGCAGAGCCGCTACAATTTCATGCGCGGCAGCGATCTGGACGAGATTCGCGTTTACGACCATGCGCTCGACGGAATGGATGTATCGCGCCTGTCCGCCAAGCAGGAGCCATCCCCTGCCCCTGCCCCTGACACGACAGCGCGCTGGCAGGCTTGGCTCCACCGGCATGGCTGGGATCATGCCTCACCCCCCGTGCTTGATGCGCCCACGACTATGATCCGCAAGGTGGAATTCGCCGATGCGCGCGACCTCAAACAATGGATGTGGAAAGGGGTGGACGGCATTGCCGAAACCACCTGGCCGGGGGTGTACAACCGCTCCCGCCTGCCCGGCCGAACCGATTATTTTGAGCTTCCCGACTGGAACACCTATGTCGAGGGCGGCAAGCAATATGACCTGCGCGTGCCCACGGGCGAGCGCATCAACCGGATTGAGATTCGCGGCGCGGCCTATGGCAGCATTGGTTGGCAAGGCGACGGCGCTACGGTAAAAATCGCCTCGCGCGCGCAGGGCATCGTGCGGTCGTTTGACAGCATCGCCCCGATCACCGGCGGCACGATCAGCCTCACCAATGTGATGCAGGAACAGCCGATCCAGGAATTCTGGGGCTATGATATCCATCCCGGTGCTGAGCCCGCTGGCAGCTTCTCGCTGGCGTTCACGGTCGATTCCGCTGCCTCCACGCGGGTGGCTGCACTTGACGGGCTGAACCGTTTCATCGCCGGGCGCTATCCTGCTGACGAGCGGGCGACAGTGGTCGCGCTGCCATCCTCCGGCGTGCGCGCGGCGGTGGGTGCGGGCGCCGCGACCGATGGTAAGGCCGAGGCCCGGACTAAGGGCCTGCCTATCGTCCACCTCCTGATTCCCGCCAGCCTGGGCGATGCCTATCCTGATCGGCCGCTGGCGCGCGCATTCGATTATGGCTGGCAGAACCTGCATGACGGGTTGGACGGCATTGCAATTGATCTACCCGCGATCAAGGCAACGCCGGGCAAAGACGGGCTGATCCCGCTCAACATTCGCATCAAGGATCCGCTATGGCCAGCGCGCGACATGATGGATGTGTCCGTCAGCGTCCGCCCCGGAGAGGCGCGCACCTTGTGGCTGGATACGCGCGACCGGATTTTGCCCGATAACAGCCTGTACCTGACGATTGACTCCGCTGCCCCCGATTTTGATGCCGACGTGCTGAACGGCACGCGAATTCGGCTGGTGTTCAAGGACCGTGCAGTGGCGCTGGCCGAACATATTGCAGACCGGTTCAACCAGGTGCGCGACAATTGGGGCTTTCTGGTCGAAGAACATACCGCATCAAAACGGGCGGCGCTGTATGCGCGACTGTTCGCCGATATCAGCGATCTGCTGCGGGTTGATCCCGAAAACATTGAGGCCCGGCGCTACTGGGCGGATATCAATTATCGCGCCGAAAACCTGCCTGCCTTTGCCCAGCCAGCGGCACCCGCAGGGGTGCCTTTGTGGGCATTTCGTCAGCTCGAGGATTTAAAGATCACCCACCGCTTTGTCGATTGGTGGATCGATGAACGACAAGTGGCTTACGGCGATTTTGGCGGCGGCATTTCAGACGATAGCGACCTGACGCAACAATGGCCGGGGCTGGCGCTTATGGGTGTCGCGCCGAACAAGATCAACGCGTCGCTGCGCGCGTTATCCGATGCTGCGTACAAGAACGGCATGGTCGTGAACGGCCTGGCCGCGATCACGACCGATGAACTCCACGGCTATGAGGAAGGGCTGAATTCGGACGCTGAACGGCTATACCTCAACTGGGGGGACCCGCGGGCGGTTGAACGGTTGATGGCCACGACCAAGGCGCTTGACCAGGTTATCCTGCGCAACCCCGCCGGGCACCTGCATTTTGCCAGCAACTGGTACGGCGCGCACAAAATGTACCGCGAAGGGGCGTGGGAATGGCAAAAACCCTATAGCTTCACCGTCATGCACGCGCCGATCCTGCTCGGCCTGTACAATGGCAGCGCGGCGGCACGGGCGGTGGTGACGGGCGTGGTCGATGGCTGGATGGCGCATGGCAAGGCCGATGCGGACGGCGCATGGCGCTATCCCAACGAAATCAACTGGCGCAGTGATGCCGAACGCGCGGGCGATGGCGGCGGCGTTTCCACCCCCTTGCAATCCGCCTGGGCGGCATGGCGCTTTACCGGCGACGCCGGTTATCTCCGGCCAATTACAGGGCGGCTGATCCGCAGCCCGGGCGGGATCGCCGAATTTAACGAAAATGGCTTTGCGGCACTGCCCGACGGCCCCGCAATGCTGACCAAGGCAGCGCGCGCCGGGGATGATGCCGCCACCCGCTTCGCCCGCTGGCAGGCGAGCGGCGATACCGATGCGCTGGCCGCGCTCCACGGCGACGCGCTGGCCGACAAGAGCCAGCGATTTTACATGCTGACACAGGGCCATTGGTGGTCTGACCGGGTGGAGATGGACACCCAGTGGCTGCAGCGCGAACGGCTGGGCGGCATCGCGCTTCGCCGGAACCAGACCTGGCCCGGCAACACCGTCAGTTGGCGCTTTGCTGAGCCGGGGGCTGCAGAACAGGTCGCGATCCTGCTGCCCGGCGCGACGCCAGACCGTTTCAGGGTGGTCGCGTTCAACACGAGCGATCACCCCCAGCGGGCGACCATGACAGCGTGGAACGTGACCGCAGGCCAGTGGCAGGTCACCAGCGCCGATGGCGCACCGCGCGCGATCGACCTAGAACGCAGCATGGGCACTGATCTGGTCTTTGCACCCGGTTTGTCGACCTTCGACTTTGCGCTGACGCAGCCCGGCACGCCGGTCGACACGCGCCCCGATATTGGCATTGGTGCTGACGATGTTCGGCTGGCGGGGCGCAGCGTGATGCTGACCGTCCACAGCCTGGGCGCGGCGGCGGTGGCTGGCGGCACGGCGATGCTGGTCGATGGGGCAGGCGCAGTCCGGGCGCAGGCCCCAATCCCCGCAATGCCCGCGCCTGCTGATCTGCTGCCCGTTACGCGGGTGGTGCGGCTGCGTATCCCGCCGTCGAGTGATCGCCTGGGGCTGGTCGTGCGGATCGCGCTGCCCGGCGGCACGGCGGAGGTGACGCAGATGAACAACAGCGCCCCAGTGCCCGCCCAGCCATGATGTCGCGCCGCGCCATGATGATGGGCGGCGCGGTGATGGCAGCGAGTGCGCGACAGGCGTGTGCAGCGCCAGCCGACCTGACCGCACGGCTCGATGCGGCAGCGGCCGAGCGTGATCCGGTGCGGGCATTGGCGCTGCTGGCCATTCAACGCGCCGGCAGGCTGACCGGCGCGGCGCGGCTTGACTTGGTGACGGCGCGTGCAGGGCTGGCGGCGGATGTCGCGTTGATCCGCCACGGGATTGATCCGCGCGCGCCCACGCTGCGCAGCGCGGCGGACGCATCCTTTCGACTGGTGCTCCAACGCAAGATTGGCCCCATGCCCGGCGTGCGGGCCATCGAGCGGCGGCTGATCGTGGAGCACCGCCGGGTGGACGCCCGGGCGGCTCGGCTGTTCGAAAAGATCGGCATCGACGGCGCGACGATCGGCGCGCGCTATCGCCAGTTATGGGGCGAACAAACCGGGCGTTACCCCGATACCGATGCCGGGTGCGATGCGCTGGTTGCCGAAATGAACGGACTGCTGCCGCCGCTGGTCGCGCTGATCCCGGCACTGATGGGCGCGGTGCCCCCCTATTGCCTGAACGTCGCGGCATCGCGCGGATCGCTTGCCGATCAGGCAGCCAGCAAGGTGGGCGTGCGGTTGCTGCCGACCGCCGCGATGTTCGGGGGCTATGTGATCGACCTGAAGCGCATCGCCGATCGCCCCCGGTGGAGCCTGCCCAGCGTCGTTGCGCATGAACTGCTGCCCGGCCATCTGCTGCAATTGCCCATGGAGGCGGCAGCCAATCCGCACCCCTTGCGGCTGGAATACGCCCCGGCCTTTGCAGAAGGCTGGGGCATCCATATCGAGAGGTTGGTGGCAGAAGCGGGCGTGTGGCGCGATCCGCGCGCGATGCTCGGCTATCTCCACTGGCGCCTTTTCCGCATTGCGCGCGCGCGGGCCGATATCGGCATTCATGTGCATCGCTGGTCGGCGGATGAGGCGCAGGCGCGGCTGATGGCGTGGCAGGGCGAACCCGCCTATTTCGCCCCGTTCGACAGCGATGTTGCGCGGATCGCTGCGGCCCCGGCCGTCCGCACCGCCGAAATGCTGGCGGCGCTGGCGATAGAGGATGGCGCGCAAGGCAAAAACGGGCGCGCGCTGATAGCGTTTCACCAATCGATGCTGGTCGATGGCCGGATGCGCAACGACGACATCGCGCGGAGGGCAGCCACATGACGATATCACGTCGGGACGCACTGCTCGCCGCAAGTGGTGCCAGCGCCATGCTCCTGCCCGCCGCTGCCCATGGCGCGCCCACCCACCGGCCGGTGCAACCCCGGCGCGGGCTGGATAACCAGCGCGTGCCTGATCTGGGCGATGGCCGTTTCCTCAACCCGGTACTGGCAGGGGACCATCCCGATCCGGCTATCCTGAAGGACGGCGCGGATTATTATGCGACCTTTTCCAGCTTTGACAGCTACCCCGGCTGCATCATCTGGCATTCGCGCGATCTGGTAAGCTGGCGGCCGATTGGCCCGGCGCTTAACCGGAATATTGGATCAGTTTGGGCGGTCAGCTTGGCCAAATATGCTGGCAGATACTTCCTGTATATCCCGGTAAAATCGATGCCCAATTCGATCTTCGTCACCTATGCCGACCGGATCGAAGGGCCCTGGAGCGACCCTATCGACCTAAGCCTGCAACGGCATATTGACCCCTGCCATGTGGTTGGCGAAGACGGCTCCCGCTGGCTGTTCCTGTCGGGCGGGGACCGGGTGCGCCTTAGCGCCGACGGGCTTAGCACCGTCGGTGCGCCTGAACATGTCTATGATCCGTGGCGTTACCCCAGCGACTGGGTGGTTGAAAGCTTTTCTGCAGAAGGCCCCAAGATTGCGCAACGCGGGGAGTGGTTTTACCTGATAACCGCAGTTGGCGGTACGGCGGGCCCGCCGACTGGGCATATGGTAATCGCTGCCCGATCAAGATCAATCAACGGCCCTTGGAAAAATTGCCCGCACAACCCGCTGGTCCGCACGCGCGACAATGCCGAACGCTGGTGGTCGCGCGGCCACGCGTCGCTGATCGAGGGGCCGGCGGGCGATTGGTGGGCGCTGTATCACGGGTATGAAAACGGCTATTGGACGCTGGGACGGCAGATGCTGCTCGATCCCGTGCGCTGGACTGCCGATGGGTGGCCGCAGATGACGGGCGGTGATCTTTCCACACCCCTTGTAAAACCCAAAGGCGGCCAGCCCGTGCCGCATGGCATGGCCCTGTCAGACCGCTTCGATACCCTTGCCCTAGGGACACGGTGGGGCTTTTACCGTCCTGATGCTGACGAACCGCAGCGTGTCAGCGCAAGCGACGGGACATTAACGCTCACCGCAAAGGGCAGCGCGCCGTTCAACAGTTCGCCGTTGCTCACTATCGCCGCCGATGTTGCTTATCAGTTTGAATGCTCGGTGGAGATTGATCCAGGCACCACCGCAGGCCTTTTACTATTCTATGATGATCGGCTGTATTGCGGGATTGGTTTTGATCCAAAGCGATTTGTCACCCACCAATATGGTGCCGAACGCGGCCGACCCGCCAACCCGCACGGCACCTCCATGCGCATCCGCGTGACGAATGATCGCCACATCGTGACCTATGATACCAGTGGCGATGGCGGCAAAAGCTGGGTGCGGTTTGATCGCGGCATGGAAGTATCGGGCTATCACCACAATGTTCGCGGCGGATTCTTGATGCTGCGGCCGGGGGTTTACGCTGCGGGAACAGGCAGCGCGCGCTTTCGTGATTTCACCTACCGGGCGCTCTAACGAGCCACCAGGACAAGTCTATTTAGGTACAGCTCGATATTCGTGTAGCCGCCTGCACCAACGCCTGCCGAATCATCCTTTTTGGGGTTGAGATGGTGGGCAACCTCCCACGCATCTGGCATGCCATCGCCGTCGCTGTCGCGCGGTGCGGGCAGTGATTTCAGGGCGGGCCAGCCGCCCATGTCGCGCTGGCTGTCGATATGGTGGCCGGTGCGATCGCGCACGCCCTGCACCACTGCCAGATCGATCGGATCACGCGATTTTGATGCGCCTGCCGCCGCCAGCACGCGTGCATAGGCGCTCGCCGCTGCCTCCTGTACCACCGGCCCGACATCAACCGGCGTCGCCAGCCGATACCCGTCGGGCTGCACGCCAACAACAAGGCTCCACGGATCAGCCGGGACGGTGCCGTTCATGCTGTTGCCCGCGAAATAGGCTTTGGCGAGCATATCCGATTCCTCAAACGCAATCGCTTTCTTGGATTGCGGCCCGGCGACATAGCTGTTGTCGACAAAGTTATACCGCGACAGCGTCGCCTTATCGGCGTTGTAGCCCGAATGCCCCCCGCCCCAGTTGTAAAACACGTTGGAGCGGAAATCGAAAAAGGCGCCAACCAGATCGACGTCGGGTCCGGAATAATTGCCTGGCCGCGGCATCCGGGCGTCATGGTTCGCCCATAGATTGTGGTGGAAGCTCGCCTTTGATCCCCGCCCGCCACGGATCAGGCTGCCATAGCCGTGATCGCCTTTTGCGTGCAACGAATGCGTCAGCGAATTGGCGATGATCGACCATTGCACCGTCAGGTCGAAATACCCCTCGCCCGGCTTTGTATAATTGGCCGACGCCGACAATGTTTCATCGACAGACCAGCTGGCCGACACATGATCCAGAATGATCCGGTGGCCCGCCGCGACCCAGATGGCGTCGCTCTCTGTTTTGGATTCATCGCCCAGCCGCGAGCGAATATAGCGGATGACGACATCGTCGGCTGCTACCTCCAGCGGATGATCGCGCAGCGTAATGCCGTCGCCCGGCGCGCTCTGCCCTGCAATCGTCACCCGCCCCTCACGAATGCGCAGTGGCTTGATAAGCTTGATCGTTCCCGAAACGGCAAACACGATCATGCGGGGGCCAGCCGTTTCCACCGCTGCACGTAGGCTACCAGGGCCGCCGTCTTCCAGCGTGCTGACGGTAAGGACCCGCCCGCCGCGCCCGCCAAGCGCCAGCCGCCCAGCGCCCTCAGCGCCTGGGAACGCCAACTGTTCTGCCGCCGCAGGTGCCGATGCCAGCACCAGCATCCCGGCGAGCAGAACAGTGGTTTTCATCATCACTTCCTCGGGCGTTACGCCGCCATACGCTTAAAAAACCAGGCGCAAACCAGCGGTGATGATCCGCCCGGTTCCCGCATAAAGCGAGCTGAGCTGGTTGGCGGCGTAGATGGACCGGAACTGCGGGGTGTTGGTCATGTTGCGGCCTTCAAGCGATATCCGTGCCCAGGGCGTCAGCGCATAGCTGGTCGAGAAATCGAGGTTAAACGTGTTCCCATTATACCCGAAATCGGCGACCACCGGTGAGTTGCACACACCGCCTGCGTTCGTCGTCAAGCCCACGCTGCACGTACCCGTCGCCAACGGGAAGCGGTTGACATATTCGGTCCGATAGGCGCCCGAAACGCGCGCTGAGAACTTCTTGTCCTCATAATAGAAGGTCGCGTTGAAAGCGTCAGGTGACGTGTTCAGAAACGGCGCGCTGGCAAAGGTGTTAATGGCAGTTGCTGTCGTGCCTGTCTGGGTTGTCGATAATGTTGTGCCGGTCAAATAGCTGAGCCGCGACTGGATATGGGTATAGTTTGCGGTGACTCCGAAATTATCCCAGGGGGCCGGCAGAAAGGTGAAGTTCGACTGGACGTTCACTTCAATACCGCGGATCACACCGCCCGGTGCATCGTTGAATTGGCGCACCGCATATACGCCGTTTGCCTGGGTATAGGTGAGCAAGGTCGGCGCGGTTATCGTTCCGAGAATTGCCTGGTATGTCGCGGGATCATAAACAGAGGATAGCGGCACTTCCCCGGCGGTCTGCTGCGGGAAGTTGGCGAGGTCCTTTACGAACAAGGCAACGGAAACTAGCCCGTTTTTACCGAAATATTTTTCGAAACTCAGGTCGAAATTGGTTGCGCGGAATGGCTTTAGATAGGGATTGCCCACGGTAATCCCTGGGGCCGAACCGTTGGTTGGCAGGCCCGTGGGAAACGCCGTGGTGCCGGGGGTGAGCGATGACAGCTGCGGCCGTGCGATCACCTTTGCACCCGCAAAACGGACCAGGAAGTTTGGCGCGACCGTCCATACTAGGTTTCCTGCGGGCAGCACATCTGTGTAGCTGTTGTTCGCGGTAACGATAACGCCGGTCACGCCATTGCCTGCACCGCCGACTGACCCGGTGGCATCGACCCGCGTATTCGCGACGCGGACGCCAGCATTGCCGCGGATTGGCCGTCCGAACAATTCGGTGTCCCAATCAACTTGGAAAAAGCCTGCCAAATCGCGTTCAGTCACGCGGTTTGCGTTACGGCCATCAGTGAGCAGCCGGTAATCCGAAAATTGATTGACGCAGTTGCAGTCGATCCCAAACGTGCTGATGAACTTATTGAGATCAGGCACGAAAAAGCTGGTTGGCGTACCGGCTGGAACGGTAATCCCCTGGCCAAAGCCGACCGTTCGGCCAAGCGTGGAAATCGAGGCGATCCCGGCTTCAGCAAGCGTCGGGTTGATCGCCTCAACCGTCGTATTGTTGCGTCCGGAATTGCTGAAATAGGTGAAGCGCTTGTACGTCATGCCCGCGCTCAGCTTCAGTTCCGGGCTGACATCCCACGCCAGGCTGCCCCGGCTGACGGTGAAAGTATTGCGCACGTCATCAGAGAAAACGCGGATCGTCGACAGGCCCTTCACAAGCGAAAAATTCGCGGGATTGGACACATCAAACCCGGGATTGAACACAGGCATCAACCCGCCGCCGCGCTCATCATAGACATAGCCGTCCTGGTCGATGGCATTGAATTCAGTCAGATATCCAATCGCCTTGAACTCTGACCGTGAATAGCCGCCCGTGTATTCAAAATGCACGTCGCTACCGAAATCATGCTTCACGCCGATCGTGCCCTGCCAGAACGTCGTCTTTCCCGATTGCGAGTCGGCAAAGCTGCGCCAATCCACATCGTCGAGCACCAGATAATCCGCCTGGCCTGCAGCATTAACGTTGGCAGCGCGAATCTTGGTGTTGGGGCGGCCGATCAACTCGTTGTAAAAACCAGTTTGGTTGGCGGTTGGTATGAACCCGGGTGAGGCGGCGTTGTTGTAATAATCAAACGGATTTAGGTTGCGTGGATTAAGGCTGTTGAGAAAACCAGGCAGCGCTGCGCTTCCTACACCGGTTCCGGCCGCAGTGCCGTTACAGTCGAGCGAGGCAGATGGCACGCAGTTCGGGTACAGCGCGACACGATCAGCATTGCCGTTCGCCGTGCCTACCGCGCGCAGGCCGTTGGCGCCGGTCTGCGCTGCACGGGCATTGGTGCCATTGCGGTTCAGACCCACAGTCGTGATGCCGCTGACCGTCGAATCCTGCGTGTAGCGCGAATAGACGCCATCAACGATGATTTCGGTATGATCAGTCGGACGCCACTGTGCAGTCAGCGTGGCCCCCAGCCGCTCATACCCCAGTTCCTGGCGCGTGATGGATGGCAAGGCGGGAATAATCGTCGTTGGCGTCACCAGCGCATAGGCTGCCGGATCAGACCCAAAGGTCGGTCCCGTGCCCGCCGTGGAGGGGCGCGCGAAGCCAAAGGTGAGCGGTGTCACTCCGTTCAACTGCGAGTTCCGATAGGTGTATTCGAACTGGCCTGGATTGCGGCGATACGCATCGATCAATTGATCCTGCTTTTGATACGCAACCGTTCCCAGAATGCCGAAATTATCGGTGATATGCTGCGATATCAGCGCTGTAAGCCGCGGATTGAAGCTTTTGCCGTTCTCGCGATATTCTGCCTCGCCGCCAAAGGCGTAGCGGTTCTTCTTGTTCGCCAGCGGGCGCCCCGTGTTCAAATCAATGATCGCGCCCAGCGACCCTTCATCATTTGACGCCGCGGTGGATTTGGTAACGGTGACGCCGCCGAACAACTCCGATGCAAAAGTGTTGAAATCGAACCCGCGCGAGCGGTTTGCGCCCGAATCGGACTGGTTGCCGCCGGAAATGCTCAGGGCATCGGCGCCGTTCAGCCGCACCTGTTGGAAATCGCCGCCCAACCCGCGCACCGTAATCGTGCGACCTTCGCCATTGTCACGGTCAATTGAGATGCCCGGCAGGCGCTGGATCGATTCGGCAAGGTTAGCGTCAGGGAAATTGGCGATATCCTCTGCCGTGATCGCGTCAATAATCTGGTTGGACAGGCGCTTCTTATTAAGTGCGTCTTCCAGCGACTTGCGGAAACCGGTGACAACGATGTCGCCCGATTTATCATCACCCGCATCGGCTTGGCTGACCGGCGAATCGGTTGCCTGATCGTCGAGCACAGCCGCCGCAATCGCTTTGCCGCTCGCGCCGGCATTAGCTGTGGCCAGTTCAGCCGCTGCAGGCGAACCAAATCCCAGACTGACGACCAATACAGTCAAGCTGGAACCTGACAGAAAACGTTTTGACACCTTCGTGATCATGCAACCCTCCCCATTTTTGGCTTCGGTGGCTTGGCACCACTCTCAACCCTAATGACACCGGTATCAATAACGCCAGGACAATTCAAGCGGTGCTTTCGTGTCAGGCGAGCACACGGGTTGTCGGGCGGCTTGAACGGGGAAGGTTTGTTGCAGGCTGCGGTATTGTCAGGAGGTTTCTTAACCCCCAAAAGCGGCCGTGCCGTTATCCGGCAATTACGTCGGTCCAGACTTCGCGAACGAGTGGCGGCTTTCGGGATCAGCCAATGATCGGACGAACGGCAGGGTTTAGGGCGCAAAGCAGCCTTTTGCCATTTCGCTGGCGAATGGCAGGTATCCCAATGACGCATCCTGAAAGCAGATTGTCGGCAAGCCACCCAATTGCCGCTACGCCTCGCCATAGCAGTGGACTTCCGGAGGGGACGGAGCATTGCTGTGGTCGTGACGCGCTGCCGGGCAAGGGGCGCTGCCCGGATCGAGCGATCGGCCGGGCTTGGGGTTGTGGGGCAGCATCGCGCCGCCCGACGGAGACCATCTATGACCATCCAGATCGAACAACCCACGCCTGAGCCTCGCGCTGCTCCAGTAAGCCGAATGACAAAGTCAGCCACCGTCCAAAAGTTACTCTCGCGCAACAAGGGCGCGACGCTTTCGGAGATTACCAGCATCACGCACTGGCAAGCCCACAGCGCACGGTCATTCCTGACCGGATTGCGGAAAAAGGGTATTGTTCTGTTTCGCGAGACTCGCACTAACGGTGAGTCGAGCTGGCGGATCGAAGCTTGAACATGGTAAGCCTGACCGATCAGATCGCTAGACTGGTGCACATGTCGCCAGCCCAGCTGCGCACCGAGTGGCGGCGGCTACACCGTGGTCAACCGTTGCCGGACGGGATGAGCACCGACCTCATGATGCGCGCGATCGCTTGGCGATTACAGGCGAAGGCGCTTGGCGGGATGCCGCCGAGTTGCCAGCGCGATCTGGCGCGATTGGCAAAGCAGCTGGAAACCAGCGGTGAGCTTGATCTTGAGCGTCAGCGTCAGTTCAAGTCAGGTACGAGGCTGGTCCGACAATGGCATGGCAAACCCTATGTCGTGACGGTGCTTGACCAAGGGTATGAGTTTCAGCAGCGGCACTATGCCTCGCTGACACCCATCGCTCGACAAATCACCGGCGCGGCCTGGTCTGGTCCACGCTTTTTCGGCATCCCCCCGAAAGCGAAAGCGCCGTGAACCGCAAGCCTGACCGGTCAATGCTTCGCTGCGCAATCTATACGCGCAAGTCGACCGAGGAGGGACTGGAACAGGCGTTTAACAGCCTCGATGCACAGCGAGAGGCCTGCGCTGCCTACATCATCAGCCAGACTCACGAAGGCTGGGTAGCGTCGCCAGACCTCTATGACGACGGGGGCTGCTCAGGTGGGAATATGGCGCGTCCCGGTCTCGTCCAACTCATGGCGGATGTTGAGGCCGGTAAGATCGACGTCATCGTCGTTTATAAGGTCGATCGGCTGACGCGCAGTCTTGCCGACTTCGCGAAGATCGTCGAAATCCTCGATCGTCACGACGCGTCCTTCGTCAGCGTGACGCAGGCGTTCAACACCACCAGCTCCATGGGTCGGCTGACGCTTAATGTACTGCTGTCGTTTGCGCAGTTCGAGCGCGAAGTCACAGGCGAACGCATCCGCGACAAGATTGCAGCATCAAAAGCACGCGGCATGTGGATGGGCGGGGTAGTCCCGCTCGGATACGAAGTTAGGGAACGCAAGCTCATTCCGATTGAAGCCGAAGCGGAGCGGGTGCGCCACGTTTTTCGACGCTATTTGGATCTAGGCTCGGTATATGCGGTTCAGACAGAACTGGCCGAACAAGGCATCAGAACGAAGACGCGTATTGGCCGTGATGGAAAGCCGACGGGCAATGCTCATTTCAGCCGCGGCGCCCTATATCAAATGCTGCGCAATCGGATCTACCTCGGCGAGATCACACATCGTGAAAAATCCTATCCTGGTGATCACGATGCCATTATTGAGCGACCTGTTTTCGAACAGGCAGGAGCGCTGTTGGACGCAAATCGCGTCGACAATGCCAACGCCATCCAGGCCGAATGCCCTAGCCTGTTTTCCGGACTGGTCTGGGATAGCGACGGGCGGCGGATGGTGCCCAACCACGCTTCCAAACGTGGCGTGCGCTACCGCTACTACGTGAGCGCGAAAGACAAGCAGCGCCTCAAGTTGTCCGTGCGGCGGGTGCCTGCAGGCGAACTCGAGGGTCTTGTAATACGCCGGCTCGAACGAAACATGGAACTCGGTGAAAGTGCAGCGTTCGACCGACGTAATGTTCTTTCCATGATCGATCGCGTTACCGTGCACGATGACCGCGTTGAGGTTGTGCTTAGCGACGACCGCAACGGTAGGGAGCCGATCGTCATCGCAGCAACCTTGATTAGCAGGAGTGGCGAGCGGCGCCTGTCCGTCGCACACAACGAGCAAGATCTAACTCGGCCTGATGCAGCGCTGATCAAGCTAGTCGTGAGGGCGTTCCAGGCGCGGGAGCTGTTCGAATCGGCCCGCACCCCCTCTCTCAGTGCCGCCGCCGCCACAATGGGCGTGACCAGTTCTTATCTCGGCGTCCTGCTTCGTTTGAGCTACATCGCGCCTGACATTATCGCTGCCATTTTGGACGGGCGTCAGCCCGACGCGCTTAACCGGCAGCGTCTCGCGCGCATCGCCAATCTGCCGCTCGATTGGCAAGAGCAGCGCGCCGTTCTCGGCTTCGCCTGATCTGAACTCCAAACAAAGCTGGACCATCTGATGGCCAGCTAATGCGCATCGCATCTGCCGACCGCGACATCCGGGTTTGGAGAATACCCAGCGCCGCGCCCATGATTTGCCTCTGCAAAACGTCTCCGGGGCGTTGGCTAGGATGCAATCTACCCGTGGAATGCCGCAGAACCGCGCCAATTTTTGAGCAAATGCCAATTGTGTTCGCTACGTCTGTCGAACTGCCGCAGAGAGTGGTGGGCGATGACGGGCTCGAACCGCCGACATTCTCGGTGTAAACGAGACGCTCTACCAACTGAGCTAATCGCCCGCCCGGATCATGGGCAGAACTCCCCGTGCCAAACCGCGGCGGTTTCCGCAACCCCTGCACGTCCACCCGGCACCTGATTGGTACCGTCAGGCGATCATCGTGCCCGCGCGTTTGGCCGCGCGCCAATATTCATGCATCCCGTCGCGCGCCTTGGCTGATAGCTGCATAAAGGCGCGGCGGCGATCAAAGGGATCGGGTTCGCGTTCAAACAGCCCCGCCTCGGTCATCCGGCTAATCCAGCGGAGCGCAGTGGTGGGGGCGACCGCCGCGGCAATGCACAGGCTGGACACCGAAACCCGCGCGCGTTCCAGATCGGCGGCGGACAGATCAAGCAGCATGTCCCAGGCCGGATCTTCAAACAGCCCATTGCCGAAAAACTGATCGCGCAGCCGCCGTCCCCGGATCGCCTGGCGAATCTCGGTTGCGGTCACCGGCGTACTGCCACCGCCCGGCGCGCCGCTATCGGGGCCGCGATACGCCATTGCCCGATCCCCCAGCATCGCCGGGCGCGCACTCGCCGGATCGGCCTTGGCCAGCCGTGCCAGCGTCTCGGCAATGCGGGCGACTTCGGCGTTCAGCTGGTTCAGGCGTTCGGTGTCGCGGTCGTTGTCGCCATTGCCCTGACGCACCCGGCTGCCCGCACCACCGGCGTGCGGATAAGCCAGCGCGATCACCAAAGCGCTCACCCGTTCCGCCAGCGTCGGCGCGCACAGCAGCTGCACCCGGTCACCCAGAAACCGCCCGGCCACATCGTCGATCTGGCTGTCGTCCAGCGTGATCACCATCGGGGCGTCATGCCGCGCGAGCCACGCCGCCGCTGCATCAAGCGCATCGTCCAGCGGGGCGACCCGCTCCCCAAGTGCCGTCCCAGCACCCGCTTCCATCAACACCCCGTCGATCAGCGGCGCATCCGCCAGCGCCGCCGCCGCCTGGGCAAAGCCGACCGGCCCGATCATCCGTGCGCCCGCCATGGCCAGCGCGTCCCGCCCGGCAAGCGCATGGCTGCCCGGCTCTGCAATCAGCAGCACGGTGGGTTGCGCCCCATAATCGGTGGCTGTGTGTGTATTGGTCATGCCCGTCCTCCAGCGGTGGTCCGGGCAATCATACGCAAATGCGATCACGAGTTACGTATGGATCGCACCAAAACGGCGCGACCTGCCCCGATATCCAGCAAAGCCGCACCGAAACGGCGGTAACTCGGCGGCGCCCAAGCCGATCAGTCGAGCGCCTTGACGATATCCTCGACCATCTTCTTGGCATCGGCGAGCAGCATCATCGTATTGTCCATGTAGAACACGTCATTGTCGACCCCGGCATAGCCGACCCCGCCCATGGAGCGTTTGATGAACAACACGGTCTTTGCCTTTTCAACATCGAGCACAGGCATGCCGTAAATCGGCGATGTCTTGTCGGTTTTCGCCGCCGGATTGGTCACATCGTTCGCGCCGATGACGAAGGCAACGTCGGTTTGCGCGAATTCGCTGTTGATGTCTTCCAGCTCGAACACATCGTCATAGGGCACATTGGCCTCTGCCAGCAGCACGTTCATATGCCCCGGCATGCGGCCGGCGACCGGGTGGATGGCAAATTTCACCTTCACGCCGTGTTCGCGCAGCTTATCGGTCATTTCACGCAACACATGCTGCGCCTGTGCGACCGCCATGCCGTAACCGGGCACGATGATGACCTGTTCGGCCTGGCCCATCAGGAAGGCGGCGTCTTCAGCCGAGCCGCGCTTCCATGGCCGTTGTTCCTTGGCCTCGCCGTCGCCAGCGCCGCTGGTATCGGCACCAAAGCCACCTGCAATCACGCTGATGAAGCTGCGGTTCATCGCCTTGCACATGATGTAGCTCAGGATTGCGCCCGACGATCCAACCAAGGCGCCGGTGATGATCATCGCGCTGTTGTGCAGCGTGAACCCCATCGCTGCCGCCGCCCAGCCCGAATAGCTGTTGAGCATCGACACCACCACCGGCATGTCTGCGCCGCCAATGGGAATGATCAGCAGGAAGCCGATGGCAAAGGCAAGCGCGGTGACGGTCCAAAAAATCCAGGGGGCTTGATCGACGGTAAAATAGCCGATCAGGCCCAATATGCCTGCCAGCACCCCCAGATTGATGGCATGGCGGCCCGGCAGCATGATCGGCTTGCCACCCATATTGCCGTTCAGTTTCAAAAACGCGATGACGGAGCCTGAAAAGGTGATCGCGCCAATCGCAACGCCCAGCCCCATTTCGATGCGGCTTGGCACCAAGATCAGCCCATCATCGCCCAAAATGCCGAATGCGCCGGGGTTCAGGAACGCGGCCACGCCCACCAGCACAGCGGCCATGCCGACCAGCGAGTGAAAAGCGGCCACCAATTGCGGCATATCCGTCATCGCAATGCGCCGCGCCGTCACCAGGCCGATGGCCGCACCAATGCCGATCGCGATGGCAATTTCGGGCAGGCTGGCAATCGAATGGACGAACAATGTTGTCGCCACTGCCAGCGTCATGCCGATCATGCCGTAGCGATTGCCCTCACGGCTGCTCGCCGGGGACGAAAGCCCGCGCAGGGCGAGGATGAAGCACACCCCGGCGACCAGATAGGCCAGGGCAACCCAGGGATTAACAGGCGCTGCGTGTTCCATTCGCTATTCCTTCAAGCCGTTTCAGGCAGCTGCCCGAACGGCAGTTCGATCATGTTCATTGTCGTTCGCACTGCCGTCACCCTGATCATCAGGTTTGGACGGACGGTGCAGATGCGGCGTGCGGGTGCGTGGTCGTTGGCCCAGGAGGCGCACGATCCGGCGAGCACCACCGCGCATCGCTGCGGCGACTGCGCCAAACCGCGCGGTCATCGCCACCATGGCCAGCCCGGTAATCACCTCTACATAGCTTGCCAATTCAACGCTCGCCAACAGCGGGAGCAATTCGGGCGACCCAAGACGAAGCAGGATGAGGCCATCCTGTTCAAAAATCACAACCGTCAATATGGTCACCACAACAGCAGCCAGCACGATAATCACCTGCCCGCGAGTGATCCGCGACAATTGCCGCGCCGGCCATGCCACCAGCGCACGGTGCAGCGCCTTTGCAATCGGCGTTTCGGGTGCGAACAACATCACCAGCATTGCCGAAAACAGGATCAGTGCAAGCATATTGCGCCCCCCGCCAAATACGCCCCCCGGCCAATCATTTCGCGACCGGCCGTTCTTTCTTCTTGTACATCGCCAGCATCCGCGCGGTGACGGCAAAGCCGCCAAAGATGTTGACGCTGGCCAGCACCACCGCGAGCAGGCCGAGATATTTCGATGCCGCAGAGCCTTCCGCCGCGCTGGCAACCAGCGCCCCGACGATGATCACCGACGAGATCGCGTTCGTCACCGCCATCAACGGCGTGTGGAGCGCAGGCGTA
>JBBSCC010000002.1:0-58427 GCA_038250735.1 Sphingomonadales bacterium
GGGTGATCATGGCCGCACCGCCCATCACCAACACGATCCGAACCCTGCGGTTCATGGCTGGCGAGATGACCCAGGCCGAGCTTGCCGAACGGATCGGCGTCACCCGCCAAACCGTGGCGGCGATTGAGGCGGGGAAATACTCGCCCTCGCTCGATGCGGCGTTCCGCATTTCCTCTGTGTTCGGCAAACCCATCGATGAAGTGTTTCAATGGGCTGGCTGATCTATTCCTTGGCGAATTTCGTCAGCGCAGCCAACCACGCTGCGTTGCCATCCGGGCAAACCATATCTGCACTCCGGCCAGCACGAAAATGAACAGTGGGAAAGGCACTGTGGCCGCTGCTCCCTTTACCGCGATCAAATCCGTAGCGCCGAACACCCAGCCGAACTGCACGATGACGCCAACCATCGACACGAGGTACAGGGGCAAGGCAAACCGCGAACGCAGCAGCAACGCAATAGACCCGATCAACGCGGGCCACGTCGCCGCGGCAAAGGCCCAGTTGAACCAGCCGGGCAGTGCCAGATAAGCCTGCCGATCATAGTTGCTCATCGCGGCAAGACCAGCCTCACCCAATGCGACATGCGCATAAAAGGCAAACACGCCTGCGGCATCCCACAGCACAAGCAATGCGCTTACCGCCCAGAACCAGCCCGCCGGTTTGGTGTTCATCGAAGCCATCAGATTACTCCCCAAATTCCCGGGGAAAGGATGGCCCGTAGGGTCTGGGTTGGCAACAAGCTTGTGCTGTGGCCCAGTCCCGATCAGGCGACCTTCACGCCCTTCCAGAACGCGAAATAGCCCTTGATCTGCGCGGCCTTGTCCTTTGGTGCGGGGTAATACCATACTGCGTCGGCATTGGTCGCGCCGCCGATAATGATCGACTTGTAACTCGCCTCACCCTTCCATGGGCAATGCGAGTGGGTGCTGCTGTCAGCCAACAACGCCATATTCACCGATTCGGGCGGGAAATAATGGTTCCCTTCCACGACGATGGTCGCATCGGATTGGGCGATGACGGTATCATTCCAAGTGGCGGTCGGCATGGGGGTAGGCTCCTGACGGTGAAGCCGTGATATGGGGCGGCCCAGGCCAAGCGCCAAGTACGCGATCAGCCGAAAAAGGCGCTATATACGTCCGGCTTGAACCCGATCAGCAGCCGGGCTCCGTCCACCAGCACCGGGCGTTTGATCATGGAGGGGATGGCGACCATCAGCGTCACTGCCTTGGCCGCATCAATCCCCTGCTTGTCGGCATCGGGCAACCCGCGAAACGTCGTGCCCGCGCGGTTCAACACGGTTTCCCACCCCGCGTGATCGACCCAGCCGCGCAGCAATGCCGCGTCGATGCCCTGCGCCTTATAATCGTGGAACTGGTACGCGACCCCGGCGGCATCGAGCCAACCCCGCGCCTTTTTCATCGTGTCGCAGTTTTTGATGCCGTATAGCGTGCAAGCCATTGTTTTTTAACCGATGTCGTTGGCGCGCATCATTTGGTCTGTAACAGGTACACGACCCGGCAGTCGCCATTGATTGTCGTGTAGCGTTTGTTGGCGGCATCGACGAACGAGACGCGGCCACCTTCATCATATTCCACCTTGCCCGTCGATTGGCCGGCGTAGATTTCCGTGCCGTGCGTCCAGCAAGTAATGTCAGCCGGGCGATCGTTGAACTTGGCCTCATTCTTGGCGCGCTGACTCTCGCTACAGGCCGGTAAAGCAAGCGCTGCGACCAGGATAGCAAGGGTATGCGCAGATCTCATTTCATCATCCTTTTATTCCATTAGCTTAATCGCGCATCCGCCCGATTTGCAGATATTTTGTCCGCCGTTCCGCGCGCAAGGCCGCCGGTGACAGCGCGCTGAGCGCCGCCAGTTCTGCGGCAATCGCCACGCCAACGCGCTTGATGGTCGTTTCATGATCGCGGTGCGCGCCGCCGGCGGGTTCGTATACAATCCGGTCAATCACGCGCAGGTTCAGCAATTCGCCCGCGGTGATCTTCATCGCCTCTGCCGCTTCGGCGGCGCGCGCGGCGCTGCGCCACAAGATCGAGGCACACCCTTCTGGCGAAATCACCGAATAAATCGAATGTTCGAGCATCAGCACCCGGTTGGCCGCCGCCAATGCAACCGCCCCGCCGGAACCGCCCTCGCCCGCGATCAGCGCGATCATTGGCACGCCCAGCGACAGGCAGCGTTCGGTGCTGCGCGCAATCGCCTCTGCCTGGCCGCGCTCTTCGGCATCCATGCCCGGAAAGGCACCGGGGGTGTCGACCAGCGTAATCACGGGAAGGCCAAACCGGTCCGCTAGGTCCATCAGGCGGATCGCCTTGCGATACCCTTCCGGCTTGGCCATGCCGAAGTTATGGCGCAGCCGTGACGCGGTATCATCGCCCTTCACATGCCCCAACACCACCACGCGCTTGCCCTGAAACCGGGCAAGCCCACCCAGCACGGCCTGATCATCGGCAAAGGCGCGGTCCCCGCCCAGCGGCATGAAATCATCAAACAGCCCGGCGACATAGTGATTGAAATGCGGGCGCGCCGGGTGACGGGCGACCATCGCGCGCTGCCACGGGGTCAGCTTGCTGTAGAGGAACGCAAGCTGGCGTTGCGAGCGTTCCTCCAGCTGTGCCGCCTCATCTGGCCGCTCGCCCGCTCGGCGCAGCGCAGCCGCGCTTTGGTCGAGCGCCTCGATCCCCTTTTCAAAGGCGAGATAGTCGCTCAAACTGTCATCGCCATGCCGCGATAGATGCGCGACCGATACCGCGAATCTTCCGCATCGGGCAGCGGCGCACCGACCAGCAGCACCGCACGAGCAAAGCGCTTCACCTCTTCCAGATGCTCGTCCAGATCGCGCGGCTCCTCTGATTGCACCCTTCGCGTCAGGTTGATCTGGTTGACAGGCACGTCATGCACCAGCCGCTCATTTTCCACCGCCAGCGTGGCGGTAAAGGCGTGCAGCGTCGTCTTGATGAAGTTCGCCAGCGCGAAAGCCGGGCTCTTGTCGCCCATCGCGACATCGGGCGAGGCGAGCACCAGCTGGCAATCGTCATAAAGCGATGCCTTGCGCGACACGCGGAAATGGTTGGTCAGGTTATTGGCCACCAGATCGCGGAACTCCTCCGGGCTCAGCGGCGCATCGAGCGCGAACAGCCGCTGGGGCAGCGCTTCGAACGGTGTCGACAGGATTGTCATCGGGCGGCCCCATTTCACCAGCGCCTCATCCATCGCGGCCTCCACCGATCCATCGCACACGATCGATTCGAGACTGCCGGGCGGCAATTCGCCGATTGCCTCGTTCAGCGCGGCAAAGCCGTCCGCCGTCCGCGTCACCAGCACCACGCGCGCGACATGGCATTCGCTCACAAACTGACGCGCCGTTTCCGCGATGTAATCAACCAGATGTTCGCCGATGATCCACACCGTCTTGCCGCGCATCTGATCGAGCCGTTCCTGCTTCGGGCTGCCGAACAATTCGCGCTCAGTGGTAGACCGTTCAACGCTGAGCCCGCCTGACGGCATGAATGTTTCGCCGCTGACGGCCCGGTCAGCCAGGAAGAACACTGTGGCCTGCGCGACATCAGTTTCGGTCGGCATCTTGCCGAGATGCAGTTTCGACAGCACGCCGCCGCCAACCTTCTTTGCCTCAATCGCGATCTTTTCGGCGGGCAGGAAGGGGATGTCGTCGGGCGGAATTCGCATCAGCCAGTCGCTGTTCGCCTCTGGCGTGTCAGGCCGGTCAGCCCATTCGGGGGCGTCGAGGAAATAGCCACCCTGCCGCAACCGCGAGACGAGCGCGGCGGCAATCGGCTGGGTCAGCAGATACTGATCCCAGGTACACACCCCGTCGCCCTCCCGCGCGCAGGCGAGCGCAAGATCTCGGATTTCACGCGGGTTATTGGTATCGTGCGACATCCGCACGGTATCATTGCGGGCCAGCCGCTTCAGCAGCGCCTCCACCCGCACCCCGCGCCGCAGCGCCTTGACGGCGGCTGCATGGATCGCATTCAGCCGCTTGTTTTCCAGGATCAGCTTGCCGCGCCGTTCGAACAGGCCGGGTTTGCCGCCCGTGCCCGCCAGCCGATCCCCATCAACCGGGCCGGGCGCAATCGCGTTGAACTGCACCTCCGGCCCCAGATAACGCGCCATCGATTCCACCATCGCGCGCTGCCCCGATTTCGACACCGCGTAATCGGCGCGATTGGGATAGGCGACCGCCAGATATTTCTCGCCGCCGAAATAGGATGAGACGTTCAGGATATAGCCCGACCCCTGTTTCTTCATCATCGGCACAACATGGTGCATCAGGAAATAATTGGAGATCAGATTGGCATCGAGCGTGTAGTTCCAGGCATCGACGCTCATGTCGACCACCATGTCCTCCGCCCCCGCGACGCCGGCATTGTTGATCAGATAATCGATCCGCCCGAAGGCCTTCAACGTCGCATCGACCGCCCCTTTCAACGAGTCAAAATCGCTGACGTCGACGTTGGCGAGCGTTTGCACCCGACGTTCGACCCCGGCAAAACCGATGTCCTCCAGCTCGCTCACAATCCGCGCCCGCGCAACCGCCAGCTCGCTTTCGCGGCGCGCGACAATCATCACCCGCGCGCCCGCCAGCGCGAGCAGCCGCGCGACCTGCCCGCCAATGCCCGCCGATCCGCCGGTAATCAGCGCCACCTTGCCCAAATGCAGCCCGGTAATGTTTTCGCTAAACCCCGGCATAGCCTTACGTGCGCCGGTCGCTTCGCCAATGCTTTGCGGCACGTACAGCGTCACTTCGCGGATCTTGCTTTCCTTTAGCAGCACGCGCGCGGCGTGCCCGGCGGTAAAGCGAGTATTCTCGGCCTCTGCATTGCCGAACCGGACGATCTGATTGCCCCATTCGGCCTGACGCCTGCGGCCATGCGTCACATCAATTTCCGATTCGTCACGCCAGATGCGCACGAGCTGCTCAACAGCTGCGCGCAGCATATTTGCATATACGTCGCCCTTGCCGTCGCTCGGGTTGGTCAGGAACACAAAGCGCGGTTCCTGCAGCAGATTGTCGTTACGCTTCCAATAGCGGCTGAGCGTGCGGGCCAGCGCAATGCTGCCCGCCATCTCGACATCCATGAAGCTGGCGACATCCTCATCATCCGCGTCCACCAGGTCACCGACCAGTTCGCCAGCGCCTAACACCGGCATGAAGATTGCGCCGGTAATCGCGGTATTTTCATCGGTATAGGCGTCGAGTGCGGCCTCCATCGCGGCGGGTTCGCCGCGGTTGAAGCGGATGATCGTCAGCCGGTCGTCGGCCCCTTCTGCCTTCGCGCGCGCCTGTGCAATCGCCACGTCAGCCTGCCGGGTCAGCCCCAGCAGCACGCGCGCACCGCACGCGATTTGGATGTTGGCGATCTCCAACGCTTCCTGCCAGCCATCGCCCGCCGCGATCAGCACCGCGAGCCCAGCCCCGTCCATCGACCGCATGGTGGGCCGCGACAGATAGGTTGAGCGCGCTTCCTTGCGCACCGTCATCCCGTGCGTCACTTCAAAATCATGGCCGTTATAGGCGGCGGAATCGTCGCTGCCCAGGAACACGCAGGTCGTCGCAATGTCCGTCGGAGTCGGGAAGGTTTTCGCTTTCTTATTCCCGCCGGTCGCGCGCTCCAGCGACATCATATCGAAAAACTGGTTGGCGGTGGTGCCCGCATCGTCACCGCGCATGGTGTCCATCGTCGCAAACACGCTGCGAATCCGCTCGCTCTCAATCGGGCCGGGGAACACCAGGTTCACCCGAATGCCGCGCGGCCCCAGTTCCAGTGACAATTCGCGCGAGAACGCATTCATCGCGGCCTTGGGCACCACATAAGCGGTCCGGGCGTAATAAGGCGTCCGCGAGAAAATCGTCGAGACGTTGATGATGGAGCCGCCCTCCCCCATCGCGGTCGCCGCCGCGCGCGACACATTCCACGCAACGCCAAAGATGTTGCGGATCGCCGCCCCCACGGTTTCGCTATCGGTCGATCCGGCTTTTTGCAGCACCGCCAATTCAGCATCGCTCAGCGGCAATTGCTCCAGCGGCTGTTTGGGGCCGGCAGAACCCGCATTGTTGACCAGAATATCAATCCGGCCAAAACGCTTCACCACATCGGCCACGGCATCACGCACCGATTGCGGATCGCCGCCATCAAGCGCCACGGTGCCCAGCCGATCGGCATCGACGCCCATTTCCGCACGGATTGCCTCTGCTGCCGCATCGGTGCGCGCAGGCGTGCGCCCCGTCATCACCACGGTAGCGCCCTCGGCCAGATAATGCCGAACGATATGCCCGCCCAGATTGCCCGCCGCGCCCGTCACAACGGCGATTTTGCCCGCCAGTCGGCCACCCGCGGTTGGCGTTATTGCGGTCTTTGTCTTGGCCATCATGAAGCTCCGGTTTGGTGAACGCTTATCGTGTTGAATTGGAATTTGTACTCGTCATGCCGGACTTGTTCCGGCACCCACCGGGGGCCTTTTGCAACAAAGGTTACGACATCGGCCCGGTGGACCCCGGAACAAGTCCGGGGTGACAGAAGATCGGAAGACCACGGGCGCGCATCATCAACCCGCAGCTCCCGCCCCCATCGCCGCCCCCATCGCCGCCCAAGCCTCCAGCAAGGCATCGCGACTGCGCAGGCCCAGTGTGGGCAGCGCGTGGTTGACGACATAGGTTGCCCCCGAATGCCGGTTTTCCCACATCGCCTGGTGCGCCTCTGGCAGGCCATCCCATGGCACGACCTGCGGTTCGGTGACTTCGAGCAAACCTGCCGCAATCATGTCGTTCATCCGGGCAACTTCAAACGCATTGCACAAATGCGTGCCCAGAATTGACGCGGTCGGCATCAAAATCTGGCGCTGGCGGGTCCACACCTGCGGCGCGTAGAAAGTGAAGCGCTGCCCGGCCAAATCCTCGGCAAAGATAACCCGCCCGGTAAAGGGCTTCACCAGCGATGTGGAAACCCCCAGCGTGTCCTGCCCTGCGCGTTCAAAGATGAGGTCAGGCGCACCGCGCGGATTATCGGGCGAGCGCAGGATTTTGCCCACTGCATTGCCGAACGGCTTCATCACCCGGTCCTGATAATCGCGCACTGCCGCCTTGAACGGCTCGATATCAACCTTGGCATCGGGCAAGCGCGGCATGGTATCGGGCCACAGGAAATTTGCGCCCTCCCGCCTGCGGATCGCCTCCAGGCTGACGATACCCTCAATCGCATCCTCCAGCCCCAGCGACTGCAGGAACTCGCGCTGGCCGTCAGTGGTGGTCGCGACAACGCTGCGCGCATTGAACCGCCGTGCTGCCTCGATCATCTCAAGGCCCATTTCGTCAAGCAGATCGGTCGATCCCGGGCCGTAATAGATCAGCACCGCTTCACCACCGCGCAGTGCGGCCTTGCGGAGCATCTCCTCAGGCGATGCCGAACCCGGCTTGCCCATGAAGCTGAAATGATAACCCGATGACGCGCCGTAAAACGCCAGCGTTCCGCCTTCCGCGAGCAATTGGAAACTGCGCGGAAACGCAGTTTCGCCCGCGTGGCTGACAACATAATCAGCGCGCTTGCCGTCGTTCAGCGCTTCATATTCGGCGATCAGCGGCGCACCCGCCGCCTCCCAGGCGCGAGCTTCATCAGCATCCTCAGGCACCGTCGTGAACAGATCGGCAAAGCGCGAATCCTTGCGATCGATTGCACCCACCGCGCCCTGTTGTTGCGTGATGAATGCGGCCCGCGCTGGACTCGATACCATCCCCGTCACCTGCAGGCCCGTCCGCACCGAACTGCGCAAGGCATCCAGCCCTGTGCCGGTCGCCGCGCCCTCAACAAACAACGTCCGCCCCGGTGCGATTTGCAACGTGGTGAACAGGCACCGTGAAATCGTACCCAGGTTCAGCACATAACTGCCCGCCTGTTCCAGCGTCAGATCAGGCGGAATGCTGTGCATTTGCGGCGCCTGCACCGTCAGAAACTGCGCATGGCTGCCCGTTTCGGTTTCATAGCCCTGGATCGAAAAGCCAGCATACATCGGATCATTGCCCACCAGTGGCGACAACAGGTCGTTGGTGCCCGAATAGACGGTCACCATATCGCCCACCTTCACCCGGCCCTGCGCGCGGGTTTCGCTGCCCAAGGCCGCGACCAGCGCGATGCCGCCCGAACCGGTGGTCTGGACGTCTTCCTCATGGCTATCGAACGGCGATACCGGGATGCCGGTCAGCGCCCAGATATCGTTGAAGTTCACCTCGCTGGTCAGCATGTAGAGCAGCGCCTCATTTGGCGCGGGTTCAGGCACCTTGACGATCAGCTCGCGCTCATGCGTGGCGGGCGGGCCAAAGCGTGGCAGGCCGGTGTCGGCATCGCGGGCAATGCCGAACGCATATTGCCACGCCGGTATTTTGCTGACGCCGGGGAAGAACGGCGCGCCAACGGGCAGCAATTCGCCTTCAGCCTGCAGCTGTTCGCCGCGTGGACCGTGCTCTGCATCAATCCACACGCCGTCGCGGCGTACCGGCAACGGCGGGCTCACCTTGTCCATGAACTGGCGAATGCCCGTTTTGCCGCCCTCCGGATCGATAATCGCTTCCGCAAACAACGTCGCCTCGCGTGCGAGGCCAGCCGTCATGCCCTGTTCGAGCCCGGTGCGAACTGCCTCAAGCGCCCGATTGCCGGCAGTTTCACGCCCTGCCCAAGCGAGCTGGCGCTGGATGCGTTGCAGGAATTCATCCTGCATTACCGTGTCAAGAACGACCTCGGATGGTGCTTCCCACCGCGCCGTCGCCGCCTGCCGGGCAGCAAACGCGGCACCCAAGGGGCTGTCCACGCCATCCTTCACATAAGCACGCACGGCGGCATGCGCCTCTGCCAACGCATCGGTCGATCCGTCGACCAGCGTATCGATCAGGCCGATCGCCGTCGCCGCCGCCCCATCTATGCTGCGCCCGCCCAAAATCAGGTCGAGCGCGTCGCGCACCCCGTCCGCGCCCCGATTCTCGGCGAGCAAGCGCGGCAGGCGCTGCGTCCCGCCATAGCCCGGCAGCAGGCGCAGACGGATTTCGGGCTGGCCAAAGCGGGCGGTCGATTCAGCGATCCGGTAATGGCAGGCCAGCGCAAATTCCATGCCGCCGCCCAGCGCGACGCCTTGCACCGCGGCGATGCACGGCTTGTCCATCATCTCAATCTTGCGGAAGGCAAGCTGCGCGTTGTTTGGCAGCACCATCGCTTCGTCGAACGAATGGATTTCCTCCAGCATTTGCCGGATATCCGCGCCCGCCACGAACGATGCGGTGCCCTGGCCCGTGAACACCACCGCGATCACATCATCCTTGCGCGACAGGTGATCGACCACGGTCACCAGCTCGTCGATGGCGCGCTCGTTCAGCGCGTTGACGGGCGGGTTGGTGACGGTGACAGTGGCAACGCGCTTGCCCGGCGCGACATGGTTATACTGCACCAGAAAATAGCGGTTGCGCTCAAACAGCGACTGTTCTTCGGACAGGCGCTGCTGCCGCTGCCAATCGACGATCACGGTCTTCAGTTCGACCAGCGATTCCGGGTTGCGCAGCGTCGTCACATCGCCAACATCGCCCCCCTCCACCAGCGCGCGGACCATGCGGCGCATATATTTGCCGCTGCGGGTTTCGGGAAATTGCGACACTTCGATAAAATCTGCGGGCACTGCAACGGCGCCCTTTTCGCTGCGGACCAGCTCAAACAAGCGGCGCTTGTCATCCTGCGTCAGTTTCCGCCCCGCCACGGGCACCACGAACGCGAGCGGCGTCAGCCCCTTTTCGCGGTGCGGCGCGCCGACGACAAGCACGTTGCCGACCGGCGAATCTGGATCCAGCGCCTTATCGCGCAGCACCGCGCCTTCAATCTCTTCCGTGCCCATGCGGTGGCCGGACACGTTGATCACGTCGTCGCTTCGGCCATGGAGCGAGAACGATCCATCATCATGCGCAATGGCAAAATCGCCCTGCGTATACGCCCATACGCCGCGCCAGCGCTTCCAATAGCCGTCTGTCCAGCGGGCAGCATCGCCCACCCAATCGCCAACGACGCTGCCGCCCTCAACCCGGAAATTCTCAACATCGCCCCAAATGGTGCGGGCGAGGTAGGGATAAGGTGCGGCGATCACGATCTCGCCCTTTTCGCCCATCTCCGCCTGCCGCCACGGTACGCCTGTTTCGCCGCTGCGCGCGAACGGCGTTGCGCTGATCGTTGCATCGGCGTCTTCCACCCACACATCGCCGACAATCCAGGGCAGCGGATAAGCGTGGGCATCAGCCTTTAGCGGGAAATCGCCATTGCCATAAAAATGGGTCCAGGCGATGCCGCCATGCTCGGTCGCCCAATAGCTGTTTATATATTGCGGGACGACATGCTCCATCCCGAAAGCCTGCACCGATGGCGAGGTTGGCTCTGCGCAGAAGGTGGCGACGCGCAAGCCGCCCATGTCGTACCGCTGCAAATCGGCAAGGTTTGACGGATCGGACATCACCGATTTCAGGAAAGTCACACCCGCCTTGAATATTTTTACATTGTGCCGCTCGATCATCGACGCAAAGCGCCCGGCATGCGGGAATACCGGCGATCCTTCGGAAATCACCGTCGTCACCCGTGTGACGAGCGGTGCGCAGATCAGATAGCTCTGGCCCGTGATCCAGCCCGGATCGGCCACGACGAACAATGTATCGCCGGGCGCTGCGTCGAAAGAAACCGCCATCGTGTGGGCGACACCAGCGGCATAGCCATGCGCATGGACGATGCCCTTGGGCTTGCCCGTCGACCCCGATGTATAGATGAAAAACATCGGATAATCGGCATCGACCGGCAGTGGCCGCGATGACGCCCAGATTGCCCGCACGAAATCCTGATCGGGCAGCGCCAGCAATTCGGCCTGTGTCGCCACCGCAAAACCCGCCCCGCGCGCCTTGGTGAGCAAAGTTTCTAGCGCCGCGTCGGTGAGATCATGGCTCCAGCGATCCCGCTCTTCGCGCCAGATGACGTCCGGCTGCGCGGTGTGCTTCACCACAATCACCGTTTCAACGCGCGGCGGCAATGTGACAAGGCTCGACGCAATGGCGATCCGCACCCGGGCGGCATCGGCAGAGGTAATCCGCGCTTCCTTGCCCAGCAAAATCAGCGCGCGGCCAACCCCGCGCATCACATCAGAGCGTTCAACCGTTACTTCGCCCGCCAGCGTTTCCTTCACCGTATCGCGGATCGTCGCGGCATCGGCATCGGGCAGACCCAGATCGGTATCCGCCAAAATCGCGAGCGCAGTGGTGACAGGAACATAATTGTCGAGCGCCGGATCGGTATAGGCGTTCTTGAACGCGGCGACCTGCGCATTGCGGTAACTGCCGTCGGACGTGACGATGACGCGCGCACCGGCATCGCAAATCCGGTCAGACAGCGTCTTGTCGCTGAACCCGCCGAACACGGCCGTATAGACGATGCCCAGCCGCTTGGCGGCCTCCGTCCAGTAAATCTGCGGCACAATGCTGGGCATGTTGAGCGCGATGCGGTCGCCCGCCTTCAGCCCCAACGCCTCCAGCGCCAGCGCGCACTTCGCCGTTTCCAGCAGCAATTGCTTACGTGACACCGTGAAACAATCGACCGGCGCACCGCGCCCGCCGCCCGCCGACATATCCCAGCGATCACCCTCGAATATCAGCGCCGCTTCGTCGCCGTGGCCGCCCAACACATGGCGATCAACCTCGCTGAACACCGCATTGGTCCGCCCACCGACAAACCAGCGCCAATGCGGCGGATTGCTGCCGTCAAACGCCTTGGTCCAGGGTGCAAAATCGGCGGGTAAATCTGCCGATACATCAGCCGCTGTAACAGCATCCCAGCCGCGCCATTGGCCCTGCGCATCGCGCATCAGCCAGGCGCCGTTGGCACCGATATGGTCAACAAACCAGTGAATCGTGGTCGCGGCGACATCGCCGTGAAAGGCACCGGGATCCGTCAAACACGCGTTGCGCATCGCGCGCCAGTCATCGCCGGTTCGGACGGGATTTCGATTTGCAACAGGCACAGGCGCTGAAAACACGGTCGAAACTTCATTCATCAGCGATTCGTCCCCTGGCGCGCACGCCCATCCGCCAATGCAGACTGTGCTATAATTACAAATTTTCACCGCACCGCAATAGCAAACTTACATAGATTTCATCACGTGCGGAATAAAATTACGTTTTCCTTGGCGAGGACGGTGGAGAATAATACCGATACGCAAAACGGGTCAAGCAGGATTAGCGAACTGGTGCGCCCGTGCCGTGCCGCGGCCAATGCACATCACTCAAGCCCGAGCGCTTTCAAATCAACCGATGCGGCAGCCAGCTCAGCGCGCGCCACAATCTGACGCACGCTGGCGTCCAGCTTGCGGATGCTGGCATCTGCCGCCGCTTCCTCGCGCGCGTTGACGAGGAAGAAATCGCTCGCCCCTGCGTCAAACCGGCGGACTTCGGCGCGCGCCATGGTCTGCGCCAGCGACAGCTCCTGTTCGGCCAACATGCGCAGCCGCTCTGTACCGCGCACATCAATCGCCAAACCGTCAATCTCGGCGGTGATTTGTTCCTCGATCTGCTGGCGGCGGCGGCGCTGCGCATCAATTTCGGCAGTGGACTGGGCGATCCGGCCGCGCGCGACACGTTGCTGCAACGGCACCGAAAAGTTCAGGCCAAAGATTGCGTCCGTTGCGGTACGCGATTTTCCACCCTCCCCCAGCGCACCAATATCCTTTGATACCTCCGCCTTGAAATCCAGTCGGGGGCGAAGCGCGTTACGATCCAGCTCAAGGCGATTATTGGCCTGCGCAATCCGCATGTCGATCTGGCGCAGATCAGGCCGCAGGGCGATCACTGCCGCAGCATCGGCAAAGGCGGGGCCTATCGTTGGCAGTTCAGCGGGCAGCCGCGCCGCATCCGGACGACGTGGATGGCCTTCATCGTCACGCCAAAACAGCGACAGCGTGTTTGCCGCCAGCGCCAGATCCTGTTCTGCGCGCGCCACCAATGTTTGACGGCGCAGCACATTTTGCTCGTTTTCGGTCAACAAAATGCGCGACCGGGCGCCCGCCTCCACCTGGCGCACCAATCCAGACTGCCGGCCCTTTGCCAGATCCAGCAGCTCGCGAAACACGGTCAGCCGCAACCCACTGGCCACCCATTGATTATAGGCAGCCACCGCGCGGCGCTGGATGGTGATTCCGGCAAGCAAGCGGTCTGCTTCTGCCAGGTCGATATCAATCGTGGCATTGCGGCGGGCAAAACGGCGATCATCGATCAGCCGGTCGCGCATCAGGGAGAATACCGCGCCCACTTTCACTTCGCCCAGCGCGTTGGTGAATGATCTATCCTCGTAAATGGGAAAATTGCCCGTCGATACGCGGTAGCCGCCATAAACCTGCCCGCCCCAGTCGGCGAGCGGACGGGTAATGGTGCCGCCCAGCGTCTGGCCATCATAAAAGCTGGGCACGCGCGACGTCGCTTCGGCGTTGACGACAGTGTCGAATGCCCCTTCGGCGGTGAGCAGCTTGCCCTCCGCCCCGCGCACCCGCGCCACAGCCTCCTGTACTTGGGGGGCGTGGCGGCGGGAGGATTGCAGCACCTCTGCAAGTGTTAGCGGGGCCTGCGCTTGCGCTGAATTCTGCGCAACCGCCGGCACCGGCAGCAGCGCCATGGCCAAGGCGATCAGTTTACTTTGCATCGCTCGCCTTGCCCTTGTCGGCCCCAAGCTGGGTCGGCTTGCTGGCTGCATCCTTGGCATTGGCTTCGCTATCGGCGGGGCGATCAAACTGAAGCGGGAAATCGTTCAACTGGCGCCACACCTCAAACCCGGCCGAAACGGTATCCATCAACACCCAGCCGCGCACCTTTGCACCCAGCCGGACAAAAGGTTCGCGCGGCCACGGCCCCCGATCGGGCGAGGGTTCAACAAGAATACGGAACAGCCCGTTCGACGATGCCGACAAATCGATTGCCCGTACCTGGCCATCAAACATGCCCTGCGCCACCGAAGGCCAGCCGCTGAACTGAATTGCCGGCCATCCTTCAAACGCCAGCCGCACCCGGCGTCCCGGCTTGATCAGCGGCACATCGCGCCCGTCAACATACAGCTCCACGATGCGTGTTGCCTGTTCGGGCGCAAATGTGGCCAGCACATCGCCCTGCTTGACCATCGTCGCGGTATCGCCCGCGCTAATCTGCATGATGCGGCCATCGCGCGGCGCCCGGATGATCTGCACCGACTGGCGGTTCAAATTCACCTCTACCCGCTTCAGCGCCGCGCGGCTGGACGCGACCTTGGCACGGTAATCCGCCACCTTGATCTGCGCGCCTTCATAATCACGCCGCGCGGCCAGCCCCTCGCGGAACAGCCCGCCGAAACGATTAACATCCAGCGATGCCGTGGCCATTGCCTGTTCCGCCGCCGCAATTTCGGCAACAACCTGATCGCGTTCGGCACCCAGCCGTTGGAGCAGCATTGGATCATTATCGGTAACCCGCGCAATCGGGTCGCCGCGCTTCACCGCGCTGCCATCGGTGACATACCATTGCTCGATGCGCCCACCCACCATCGCCGTCACATTCTGTACCCGATCGCGCGGATCAAGCGCGGTTACGCTGCCGGTGCCAGCCGCCGTCTGTACCCATGGCAGGTAGATCAGCGCCACGATCGACACCGTCATGCCAATCACAATCATCATCGCAAAGGTGCTGATCACCCGGGGTGTTTTGATTTTTGCCAGCGTGGTGAACCGGCTAAAAAGATCAGCGTGCAGCAACATCAGACGCCTCCCTTTGCGCAAAGCGCAGCGCATCGAACCCCGCCTGATCGGACACCCGCGACTGGGCAGTGCGGCCAATCCAGAAATAGCCGTCAAGCTCAGGCGGATCTTCGCGATTGGTGAAATAGATCATCGTCGTGCGGCTGGGGCCGATTGCCGCAATCATCCTGTCCAGATCGCGCCGGGGCACCATGTCGAACAGCGGCGACAGCACCAGGATTTTCGGCTCGGCAAGCAGTGCGCCGGCAAATTTCAGGCGCATCGTTTCCGGCACTGACAAAGGCCAACCCGTTTGGGACAGCACTGTATGCAACCCCTCCGGCAACCGGCCGATCCGGCGATCAAGTGACGCCGCACGAACCGCTGCCATCATCGCGGTGGGTGAATCGTCCGGGGACGCAAGCTTCAGATAATCGATGATAGAGCTTTCAACGATCATTGGCCGATCAAGCACGATCACGTCGCCGCGCAAATCATAGGCATCAAGCGTCGCCAAATCGGCCCCGCCCAGCGTCACGAACCCGCCCGTCGGCTGGCGGTCGCGCTTGAGCAGCAACGAAAATGCCCGCTGCACATCATCATCAGCGCTGGCGATCAGGCGGCTGCCATGCGCGATCGCCATGTCAAATCGCATATCATCCAGCCGCACATCGGCAAATGCCAGGTCGCTGCTGGCCTGCGCAATTGCGCCCACTGATCCCGGCGTTTCCTGTTGAATGTCGTTGAGCAGATGCAGTTCCTCTAACGCCGCCACCAGATCGTAAAACGTATCGAGATACGGCCCAAGCTGCGCCGCGCCATAGAAAATGCTCGACAGGATCAGCTCGGCTGCAACCAATTGGCCAATGGAGAGCTGCGACTGAATGACGAGCCAGCCACCCATCGCCAGCAATCCCGCGCTCGCCACCGCATAGAGCACCAGAAACGCCGTCGTCTGCGTCAGACTATACCGGATATGCCGACGATATGCCGTGATATAGGCCGCCGTCTTTTCCTCAGACCGGTCGATCGCAAAGTCGAGATGCCGGTTGGATTTATAAAATCCGTTCGATGATCCCACGCTTTCCAGCCAATGCGCGGTTTCATATTTCGCATGGCTCAGCTCGATCCGGCTGGTCATCGCGCCGCGCGACCAAATCCGCCAGATCAACCACGTCACCAGGATGAAGATCAGGTTGAACCCCAAAAAGAACGGGTGGTAAAATGAGGTGACGACAAAACCCACCGCCGATTGCAACAGGATCGTGAACAGGCCGATCAACAGTGACGGCATCGCTTTTTGGATGTTCATCACCTCAAAATAGCGATCAAACAGGTCAACTTTGCGCTCATCGCCAAAAAACGGATTGCGGGCGTGAACCGCGCGCAACGTGATTTCCGCCACCATGCGCGCGAAAAAGCGCTGGCCGAAAATCTCCATCAGATAGGCGCGCATTGCGCTCATCACTGCAGACAGCATCAGCAGTACAAACAAGATACCCGACAGGGTGAACAAGGGTGCCGGCAGCGCCTGGTTCGCGACGCTGTTGATCAACATCTGCACCGAAATCGGCGTTGCCAGTGACAACAGGCTGATACCAGCACCATATATAATCGCGAGTGTAAAAAATGGGCGATCCGGCCCGAGGATCGGCGTCGCCCAGCGCAATACGTCGCGCAACCTGACGGTACGATCCTTATCCGCTGCCATGTTTCCTCCTGCATTTGGAGCACTACGCCCCATAATTTCGCTTCGATAAACGCTTGCATCGATAGGAACAACTCTATGAAGCAATCTATATCGATAGGATTATCCTATCGGTGAAATCGACTTTTCAACCTCAGCGACAATCGCGGCGAGCCGCTGATAGGCGGTTCCACGGCCTGCCCGCTTGCGCCACACCATCCCCACCTCCCGATACATTGGCCGCCCCTTGATTGCACGGACGATAACATCGTCGCCGGCCCGAATTTCCGACCGGATATAAAGAGATGGCAACAGCGCAAAACCCATGCCCATACCTGCCATCTGGCGGATGGCGTCTAGGCTGGTACCCTCGTAATCGCGCATCACAACCGCCTGCACCGCATTAGCCAAGCTATAAATCTGGTCGGTCATCCGATATTCGGGCGACAGCGTCAGCAATCCGCGCCCAGCCATGTCGCGCGGATCAATCACGGCTTTGGCATGCAGCGGATCATCCGCTGCCATCGCCACCAGCAATTCTTCGCGAAACAGGCGCTCAACGGTAAAATCCTCGCTACCCGTTGGCAATTGGATCAGCGCTGCATCATGCTTGCCGCTGGCCAGATCACGCAGCAAATCTTCTGGCGCGCCTTCGCGGACATGCAGCCTAAGCGTGCGATGGTTTCGGTGCAGCCGGGCAACGACATGCGGCATCAGATACGGCCCTAGCGTCGGTGATACGCCCAGCCGAATCGTACCGCTCAGCCCGTCGGGGTCATCAAGCGCCACCTCCTCCAGCGCACGGACATCGGCCAGGATGCGCTGCGCGCGCTCCACGATATCGCGACCGCGTGGGGTTAGGATGGCTGTGGTGCTGCCGCGCTCGACCAGCCGGATGCCCAGCCGTTCCTCCAGCAGCGCAATCTGAGCGGAAAGCGATGGCTGGGTAACGCCAACCTGTTCGGCTGCCCGTCGAAAATGCCCGGTTGCCGCCAGCGCATTCAGGTAAAGAAGTTGTTTGAAGGTAATGCGGGCTGCGGGCATTGGCGGACATTACGGCGGATCGCCGCCTGGTGCCAGACCGGGCAGCAGATGCAGCAAAAACAATGACCTTGCCCTTCGCACGCGGAAACGGCGCCCCACGCAATCGTGAAGCGCCGTTCCGTGGTCCGTCTTGGTATTGGGCCGATCAGGCCAAATCGTACCGATCAAGGTTCATTACTTTGGCCCACGCCGCCACGAAATCAGCGACGAAGGCCGCTTGCGAATCTGCGCTTGCATAGACTTCGGCAAGCGCCCGCAACTGCGAGTGCGATCCAAAAATCAGGTCAACACGTGTGGCACTCCATTTGGCGTTGCCGGTTGTCCGATCAAGACCTTCGAATACGCCGTCCAAGCCCGCCACCGGCGTCCAGACCGTGTTGATGTCGAGCAGGTTGACGAAGAAATCGGTGGTCAGCATCCATGGGCGCTGGGTAAACACACCATGGGCCGCCTGATCAACATTGGCATTCAGCACGCGAAGCCCGCCAATCAGCACAGTCATTTCAGGCGCGGTCAGCTTCAGCAACTGCGCCCGATCAACCAGCCGCTCCTCGGCCGTCATGCCATTGTCTGCGCCCACATAATTGCGGAACCCGTCTGCCATGGGCTCCAGCACTGCAAACGAATGAACGTCCGTTTCTGCCTGCGTCGCATCGGTGCGGCCCGGGCTGAACGGCACGGTGACGTCATGGCCAGCGCTTTTTGCCGCCTGTTCAACGCCAGCGCCGCCGCCAAGCACGATCAGATCGGCAATCGACACCTGCTTGCCGCCTGAATGAGCAGCGTTGAATGCCCGCTGAACGCCCTCCAGCGCCGTTAAAACCGTGGCGAGTTGCGCAGGCTGGTTCACCGCCCAATCCTTTTGCGGGGCCAGACGGATGCGCGCGCCGTTGGCACCGCCGCGCATGTCAGAACCACGGAAGGTGGAGGCAGATGCCCAGGCCGTCGAGACGAGCTGCGAAATCGACAGACCAGCCGACAGAATTTCCCGCTTCAGAGCAGCAACATCCTGTGAATCGATCAGCGGGTGCGTCACATCAGGCACAGGATCTTGCCAGATCAGCACTTCTGCGGGAACAAGCGGCCCAAGATAGCGCGGGCGTGGCCCCATGTCGCGGTGCGTAAGCTTGTACCATGCCCGCGCAAAGGCATCGGCAAATTCAGCCGGGTTCTGATGGAAGCGGCGCGAGATTGCCTCATAGGCCGGGTCCATCCGCATCGCCATATCCGCCGTTGTCATCATCGGGGCATGGCGGCGTGCGGGATCATGCGCATCGGGCACGGTGCCCTGTGCTTCGGCATTTTTCGGCGTCCATTGCTGGGCACCTGCGGGGCTGTGCGTTAATTCCCATTCATTGTTGAACAACGTGTCGAAATAGCTGTTGTCCCACGTGATCGGCGTTGCCGTCCATGCGCCTTCAATGCCGCTGGTGATCGTGTCCACACCGCGACCGCTGCCCATGGAATTGATCCAGCCAAGCCCCATCGCCTCCAGCGGGGCACCTTCAGGCTCAGGGCCGACATACTGGCCGGGGTCACCTGCGCCGTGCGCTTTGCCAAAGGTGTGACCGCCTGCGACCAACGCCACGGTTTCGGCGTCATCCATTGCCATACGTGCAAAGGTTTCGCGAATGTCGCGGCCCGACGCGACAGGATCTGGCCGACCATTGGGGCCCTCTGGATTGACGTAGATCAACCCCATTTGCACCGCGCCAAGCGGCCCGGCGAGCTCGCGGTCGCCGCTATAGCGCTCATCTTCCAGCCATTTGCCTTCAGGACCCCAGAAGATATCCTCTTCGGGTTCCCACACATCCGCGCGGCCGCCAGCGAAACCGAATGTCTTGAAGCCCATCGATTCGAGCGCGACGTTGCCCGCCAGCACCATCAGATCGGCCCAGCTGAGCTTGCGGCCATATTTCTGCTTGATCGGCCACAACAGGCGGCGCGCCTTGTCGAGGTTGCCATTGTCTGGCCAGCTGTTGAGCGGCGCAAAACGCTGCGTGCCCGAACCAGCGCCCCCGCGACCATCAGCGATACGATAGGTGCCGGCACTATGCCAAGCCATGCGGATGAAAAACGGACCATAATGACCATAATCGGCAGGCCACCAGCTTTGCGAATCGGTCATCAAGGCGTGCAGATCGGTGACTACTGCTTCGAGATCGAGCGTCTTGAATTCCATGGCATAATCAAAGTCCTTGCCCATCGGATCCGACAATGAAGAATGCTGATGCAGCACATTCAGGCTGAGCTGGTTCGGCCACCAATCGCGGTTAGCCGGGCCTCGGCCAGACATTGGCGTTGCACCACCACCCATCGGGCATTTTGCTTCGATATTCATGATCGCTCCTCCTACGGCGTTTTGTTCTTTCGCTCTCGTCACGATCTAAACCGTGTGACCGACGCGTCCAATCGATTTCGTGATACTGAGTGATTGAGTGACCCATTGGAACGCCAGGGCACGTGTTTCGGCACCGGTGATGCCAAGGAACCCGGTGAATGCTAAGGATTGCAGACGTTGCATTGCGCCGCATCGGCATGCGTGGCGGCCACAGGGCGTTCGATCTGATAGGTGCAGCCCACGCAACGGATCAGGTCGGCTCGGGGCAATCGGGTGGGTGTGGCGCAGCGCACACAGGGCAACCCCGCCAGCTTTTGCGTAGCCACGAAGCCGGGGCGATCACATAAGGGGCAGGCGCTGCGCGCACATCTTATCAGGTCGATCGTCGCACGTTTTATCGCGCGCATCCGGTGCGGGTTCCGGTGCGCGCGCATGTCGGTTTCGACAAAGGCAAAGCCGCATGCGCCAAACACCTTTGTCAACGCAGCGCGCAGCCGGGCGGGCGTTGCGATATCCTTGATCAAGGCGACATCGGGGGCTGGCAATCCGTCGTGACAGCCGATCACGATCACGCCTTGCGCCGGAAAACCAATGCCGGCAGCAAAGGCAAAACCGCTTTCCACGTCGCCCACCAGGGCATTACTGAAATTGGTGTCCAGCGTGGCGTGGTGGCCGATGAGTTCCAATCCCTGTGCGCGGTCCGCCAGCATCACGATTTCCCGGCCTACCGATAGAAACGGGTTCATCGGGTGTGCGCCGAAACTGCCTTCGCTGGCCAGCGCGATCCGCGCGTCGGGCATCAGATCAAAAGCAGTCGCAATCTTTGCGCGCGCGGTTTCGGCAGGCGTACCAGTGCGGGCGACGTCGCGGCTGAACGTGCCAAAGCGATCGGTGTCGATGCCCGGCGCCGGGTGCAAATCGATGCCAAGGAAGCGCGAAACGAGCGGCCCTATCACCCGTTCCTTGCCATGCATTGTCGCCAATACTGCCACGTCGCCGTCATAGATCAGCCCCCGCCCAGGCGAGATCGTGTTGGCAGAGGCAACCATCAAGCGACCAGTTCCGTTGGCGTTGGTTCTGCCAGACCGGTGGTCATCGCCTCCCACTCCAGATCGCCTGAATAGCGCCAGGCCATCTGCCCGTGCGCATCAAGCGCGAACAAATGGAGCCAGCGATTATCGAACAGCGCGCGGACGCCCGGATGGTTGCGGAGCACGTTGGTCATCGCCTCGCGCGGTGCCTCAATACACACGCTCAGCCGGAGCGGTTCATGCATGTAATTTTCGCCATCATGCACCGACTGCCAGGGCAATCCGGCCCGCATCGTGCCGCCATTGCCCTCAACAACGCCAACCCCACCGGTGACATTGTGGAGCAGCTTGTTCCCTGCGCCGAATGTGTCGGGCGCCACCGTCGACCCATAATATTGCAGGCTGATCCAGCTTGCGACGACGACGGGCGCGGTCATGATCAGTTCGAGCACCCCAAAGCTGCTATCCTGCTTCCAATCATAGTCGTGCAGGAATGCCCGCCCCTCCAGGCTTTTGCCCGCAGTGCGGCCACGCGGCGCGGCAATAAACGCTTGGCAACCCGCCAGCGCCCATTCGGGCCGAACTTCGGACCAATCACGGCTGCGCTTCGTCACGCTATCCTCACCGGTCGCACGCGGCAGGCGCAGGGCGCGCTCACCCCGCGTCACGGCACCTGCTGCCGCCAGCCAACGCTTGATCTCCGCCAGATCGCCTTCATGCTGGGCGGACGGATGATCATCGGCATAGATCGTCACCGCGTCCGTCGTCGTGTCGTGCAGCGCGCCCAGAAACAACGTGTCCGCCGGAATGAACAGCCCCTTTGGTTCCAGCCCCTTGCGCACCGCCGGATCGTTAAGCAGCCCGGCCAGCAATCGCGCATTCACCTCGCCCGAATATCCGCCGCACGCGCCGCAGTGCAGCCCGCTGGCATGCGGATTGTTGACGACATTGGCCCCGTGGCCTGCCAGCAAAACAATCCGCGCAAAATTGCTGGTCAGCGACATCGCGCGCAGCACCGTTTCGGCAGCCCCCGTCATCGCAGCAATATCAAGCGCCGGTTCAAGCCTGGGTGCCGGATCGTTCGGCACGGGCATTGGGTGCAGGCCGAGCGCATCGCGCAGCAACTTGGCAACATAAACCAGCCCAGCCGCCTCAACGAACGCAAAGGACGACACGGCTGCCAGCTTGAAGCGCCCCCAGGCGCGCTTGCTGCGCGCGGAATAACGCTGGCGCTGGTCCGCGGCTGCATTGCCGGGGCCGCCGGACACGCTGGTCACGCCGGGGTTCAGCAGCACCGGCAGACGAAGTTCAGCAACGTCGGACCCAAAACGCTTATGCGATGCGGTCAGCCCGAAAAAACCGGCAAAACCCAGCGTCTGGATTGACGGATTTACCCCCTCAAGCGCGCGCCGGAAAATTTCAGACCGCACATCGATGCAGAATGCCGCCTGCAACGCTGGCCGGGCACCATTGACCATCACGGGGGCCGCCGCAAACATTGCCGCCAGCTTGCGCTGCGCACCGCGCTCCGCCGCCTCTTGCAGCACCGCGTTGATCAGGTGATCGCGCGTTGGCGCAATCGGGGCGGCGTGGGCTGCCACCGTTTCGGTCCAGCGTGCTGCCACCGCCGGGCCGGTCATCGCGAACAGCGCCTCTTCCCAGATCAGCCGGATCGCCAGGAAATCGGTGATCGTCGCATCCTCGCCGCCAGCCAATTCTGCCTGCCACAATTTGTAGCGGGCATATTGGCCCCAGCCGCCCAGCGACATCAGCATCTGGTGGAAATAGCTCTCCAGCGCGGCTGGCGTCAGGCCCAGCCGGTCAACCGCCCGCACAATCGCCGCTGCTGCGAATTCCGGTGCCGTCGCAACATGCGCTGCAAATCCGGTCAGCCCGGCAATCTCTGCTGTCAGATCATGCGAGGCAACCGCCCGCCACGCGGCATAGGCGCCGCTGGTTGGTGGTGCGCCCCACAGCGCCTGGCCTTCATCAAAATAAGATGCTGCCCAGGCACCAAAGCGTTCGGCAATCAGCCCCGGCCAGTCAGTGCCGGTTGCGTGTGCGGCCAGTTCAGCGATCGTTGGCAGTGGTTGTGCTGGTGCAGCGGCAGCCAGCATCGCGGTTTTCAGTATCGCCAGATCCATCGGCTGGAGCGCCGCCGGCGCAATGGCCATCGCGGCGACAAGATCATCGTCGTTGATCTCGCCACCGGCGATCTTTGCCGCATACCACTCGCGCGGCATCGTCACATCGGTGCCCGCAATTCGGCCAAGCCGCGCGGCGACATCGGCTAGCGTCTCTTCAGACTGGCCAAGGAAAGGGTTCACCGCGACGCTGGACGCCAGCGGCCACACGGGTGGGATGGCGCGCGCAGCCTTGTCAGCGGCGGCCATTAACGGGGCGTGATTAGTCACGCTCAAGACAGAGGCTTGCGGCATGATGGAGTACTCCGGTTCGATTTTCAGGCGCGGCGGTTGGACCAGCCACCCAGCAGGCGATCAAAGATCGCATTGGCATAAAGGCCGTTCGACAGATGGACGCGAAGCCCCGCCGCGGCCGGGTGATACGCCCAGAGCGGGAACATCGCCTGCGCCACCGCAACGATCGCAAAGCTGATTACCGCGAGGATGATCAGCGCCCATTCAAGGGGGCCGGGGGCCGGGGTGGCGGGAAGAGTGCCCGCCAGCAGCCAGCTCGTCCCGGCCTGCAGCGCGAAATAGCCAGCAGATGCGCCTACCGCGTTAACCGCAATACGCTGGGTCAGCGCGGCTGGTGCCTTGTCGGCAAACCCCTGCGCAAACAGATAGGCCATACCGAAGATCAGAATAGCGCCCAGCGCCACCGCCTGCGGTGTTTTATGGCCGATATCAAACACCAGCCCCACCGCGACATAGATGCCCAGTGCCACCAGAAACGCCCTGCCAACCGCCCCCGCATTGGGAATTGCCACCGGCCCGGGGCGACGGAAGCCGGCGATCTGATCAACCGCGCCACCAGAGGCAAGGAACGCATGCGCCTTATACAGGGAGTGGGCGACGATATGGAGCAATGCCAAAGGGAACAACGCCAGGCCGCATTGCAGCATCATAAACCCCATCTGCGCCACCGTTGACCACGCAAGCGAGGTCTTCACCGCAGGCTGGGTCAACATCACCATGCCCCCGAAAATCGCGGTAAACCCGCCAAGAATCACCAGCACCGCCAGCACACCCGGTGCCAACAGCATCACATCTGCAAATCGGATCAGCAGGAAACCGCCTGCGTTGATGACACCGGCATGGAGCAATGCCGACACAGGCGTCGGGGTCTCCATTACCTCGGTCAGCCAGCCATGCGTGGGAAATTGCGCAGATTTGAGCAGCGCGGCCAGCGCCAGCAGCGCCGCGGCACCAGGGGCAATCCCATAACCCTCACCGGTGCTGGCGATGTCCAATATCGTCGAAATGTCCGTCGTGCCGTACCCGATTGTCAGCAGCGTTGCTGCGCCCAGCAGCGCTGCATCGCCAATCCTCGCGGTGACAAATTTCTTGCGCGCGGCGCGCTGCGCCTGGATGCGATCCGGATAAAATAGCAGCAGCTTGTGCAGAAACATGCTGGTGCCAATCCAGGCCAGCACCAGTTGGAAAAGATTGCCCGCCGTGACGAGCATCAACACCGATGCCAGCGTCATGCACAGCCAGCCCGTAAAGGCTCCCTGCCGCGCCTCCCCATCCAGATATGTCCGCGCATAGCGCGCCACCACCCAGCCGACAGACGACACCAGCAAAAACATCACGCTGCTGACCCAATCAAGCCGAAACGACAGCCCCATATCCGCTGCGCCCAGCAGGTCGCTGGTGCCCGGACCAGTAATGGCGAGCGTTACCATCGACAGCGCCGCAATCAACGCTGCCATCAGCGTCGCGGCTTCGACAAGCGCCGGTGACACGCCCGGTCGGCGGCCCGGACTCATGAACCCGGTCAACGCGCTGATGAGAAGCACGACCGGCGCGAGCAGCGGCAAAAGATAGATCGGCACGAATTCTTCCCCCGTGAAGGCCCCAAAATGGCTCGGGCCGCACTAGGCGCGTTCTGCTGATGTTATAAATTCATTGTTTCACCGCTATCGTTCGTTAAAAGCGAACGACATGGCCGATCTGAACTATAACCACCTGCGCTATTTCTGGGCCGTGGCGCAGGACGGGAACCTGACCCGCACTGCGGATCGCCTGAACGTTTCGCAATCGGCGCTGTCAGTGCAGATCCGCAAGCTGGAGGATCGGCTGGGCCATGCGCTGTTCGAGCGACGCGGGCGGCAGCTTCATCTGACCGAGGCGGGGCGCATCGCGCTGGACCATGCCGACACCATCTTTGCGACGGGTGACGAACTGGTTGGCACGCTGCGCGAAACAGGCGCCACGCGAAAGGCGGTGCGGATTGGCGCGCTAGCCACGCTGTCGCGCAATTTCCAGATCAGCTTTGTACGGCCCGTGCTTGATCGCAGCGATATTGAGGTCGTCCTGCGATCCGGCAGCACCGCCGAACTGCTGCTCGGCCTGCAATCGCTGAAGCTCGACGTCGTGCTAACCAACGAGCGGCCTGCAACCGACGCACTGACGCCCTTCATCGTCCACAAACTTTCCGATCAACCGGTCAGCCTCATCGGCACCCCGGGTTTGCTCGGCAATATCAGTTCGGTTGCCGCTTTGCTGGCCGTGAAACCGGTGATCCTGCCAACATTGGAAAGCAGCGTGCGCACGGGATTTAATGCGCTTGCTGATCGGCTGGGCATCAGGCTGCAAATCGCTGCCGAGGTCGACGATATGGCAATGATGCGACTGTTGGTGCGCGAAGGCCTGGCGCTGGCAGTTTTGCCGCCAATCGCCGTACGCGACGAACTAGCATCAGGGATCCTCGCCGAAGCGGACGCACTACCGGGGATTTCAGAGACATTTTACGCCGTTACTGCCGAGCGGCGCTTCCCCAATTCGGTCGTCCGCATGCTGATCGAGCACGCCAATGGCGGCTTGCCTGCGGTGGGGGGGCGCCCTGACCAATAGCGTCAGTGAGGGAGAGGTGCCCCCTGCCCACCTGTCCATAACATCGGTTGAAACCTGGGGGATTATGTGGCTTCTGAACGTGACTCTTACCGCTACAAATTTTCACGATCCACCGACCGTCCATTGTTGCCCCGGCTAGATAGTGCGTCTAAATTAGCTGAAATCAGAGCAATCAACGTATAGTACGCATGCCAAATTCAAAGCGTATGTCGACCCATTTCAGCTGATTGCACAATAAAATCCAATACAGCCAGCAGTATTTATCCCAATTATATTGGCGAATTAAATTTTATAATCAAGGTAAATTGCAATGAAGGCAATTATTCGTAACAGTTACCCCAATCGTCTACGTCGATCTTTTCAAGAATATTTGGCCTGGTCGTCTAGAGATTTCAATGCGCCCAGCCCTCATTTCATAAAACACAAATGCCTTATTCGAAATAGTCTGCCCAACGCGACTTGGATAGAAACTGGCACTTACCTGGGCCAGACAACATCAATTCTCGCAAAAAATGGCACAAAGGTATATAGTATTGAGCCGGAACCTACGTTATTCCAAAACGCTCAAATTTACTTCCGTGATCAATCTTCTGTTGAGATAATTAACGGCTTGAGTGAAGATGTGTTTCCAACGCTTTTGCCGAAAATATCAGGTAATGTAAACTTTTGGCTTGATGGGCATTATTCATCCGGAACAACGCACAAAGGCCCTCAAGAAACGCCTATTGTAGACGAACTTAGATGCATATCCGAAAATATCGACAGATTTGACCATATTTGCGTCTTAATTGATGATATTCGCTGCTTCAATCCAAATAATCCTAACTATTTTAACTATCCTAGCTTGAATGTTATTGTTGATTGGGCCAATAATAATGCTCTAAATTGGCATATCGAACATGATATTTTTATCGCAAAAAAATAAAAACAAACGCGAACAATTTAAATTATGCCTGCCGTGAATATCGAATGAACCAAAATGATTTCATTGGATTGAATGTCGCATAAATTTATATTTTATGATTCATTTAAATTAGCGACTCATCCTAGAGGAATTTACAGCACAGAAATTGTAATTATTTGTGTCATGTTTTCGTTTTTATTATACACAAACAAATCATGTCAGCATAGACACTTATGTAAATCGAGTATTGTATTCCTAGATTGTCTTAATTGATTGATTGGAAAAAACTTGAAATAGTCGCACTGAAGAGCGCGATGTGCGTGATTAATCGCCATATAGCTGGCGATTGCCCTCGCGACATAAGCCGAAAACAATTCAATATTGCTCCGTCACTCCCACTCGATCGTCCCGGGCGGTTTGCTCGTATAGTCATATGTCACGCGGTTGATGCCCTTTACCTCGTTGACAATCCGGGTTGCCATGCGGGGCAGCAGGCCGCCGGGAAATTCAAATGCCTGGGCCGTCATCCCGTCGGTTGATGTCACCGCGCGCAGCGCCAGCACGTTGTCATAGGTGCGCCCGTCACCCATCACGCCCACGCTGCGCACCGGCAGCAGCACCGCAAATGCCTGCCAGATTGCGTCGTACAGCCCGGCGTTGCGGATTTCCTCAAGGTAGATTGCATCGGCCTTGCACAAAATATCGCAACGCTCTTTGGTCACTTCACCCGGGATACGGATGGCAAGGCCCGGCCCGGGGAAAGGATGCCGCCCGACAAAGATATCAGGCAGTCCCAGTTCCCGTCCCAAGGCCCGAACCTCATCCTTGAACAATTCACGGAGCGGCTCCACGAGCTTCATGTTCATCCGCTCGGGCAGACCACCAACATTGTGGTGGCTTTTGATCGTCACCGATGGGCCGCCTGTGAAGCTGACGCTTTCGATAACATCGGGGTATAGCGTCCCTTGCGCCAGGAATTCGGCACCGCCAATCTTGCGTGCTTCCGCCTCAAACACCTCGATAAACGTCGCCCCGATGAATTTGCGCTTTGCCTCTGGGTCGGTCAGCCCCTTCAGGCCGTTCAGGAACAATGTCTCGGCATTCACGTGGATGAGCGGGATGTTGTAATGGTTACGGAACAGGCCGACGACCTGATCCGCCTCGCCACTGCGCATCAGGCCATGATCGACGAACACGCAGGTTAGCTGCGATCCGATGGCTTCGTGGATCAGCACCGCCGCCACCGCCGAGTCAACGCCCCCGGAAAGCCCGCAAATCACTTTGCCACTGCCCACTTGCGCGCGAATTTCATCGATCTTGGTTTGACGGAACTCGGCCATCGTCCAGTCACCCGCAAGCCCGCACACGTGCCGCGCGAAATTGGCAATCAGCTTTCCACCATCAGGGGTGTGGACCACTTCTGGGTGAAACTGCATCGCGTAATACTGCCGGTCATCGTCAGCAATCACGGCAAAGGGCGCGCCGGCGCTGGTGGCCACAACTCGAAAGCCAGGCGCAAGGCTGGTAACCTTGTCGCCGTGGCTCATCCACACCTGGTGGGTATCGCCCTCTGTCCACAAGCCGTTGAAAAGGCCGCAGCTATCCTGCACATCAATAAACGCATGGCCGAATTCGCCACTATCGCCCAGCGCCACCGCGCCGCCAAGCTGTGCCATCATCGTCTGCTGGCCGTAACAGATGCCGAGCACGGGCACACCACTATCAAACACAATCTGGGGCGCGCGCGGACTGGCGGCGTCAAGTACAGAGGCGGGGCTGCCGGACAGGATGACGCCTTTTGGCTGCATTCGCGCAAAAGCATCGGCGGCGGCGTTGAAGGGGGCTATTTCACTATAGACGCCCGCTTCGCGCACGCGGCGCGCGATGAGCTGGGTCACCTGGCTGCCGAAATCGACGATGAGAATCGAGCTGGGTAGAATGGATTCAGGATGCTGGTTCATGCGTTCCGATAGCAGATGTGCGCCGCCAGAAAAGATGCATCACGTAAGAAGTCCAAAATCGCGTGCGCCAATCAAGCGGCCGGCTTGACCCACTCCATTAGCACGAAATACGGCACCCGCCGAAAACGCGCCCCGCGCGCAGGATCGCCACCGATGGGGGATGGCTCGTCAAAATGGCGCAGTACCAGGCCCTGATCGATCAGCAGTTTCATATAGGTGCTGAGTGGGCGGTGCCAATTCGCCACACGGATACCCTTCCATGCGGCCCAGGTCGCACGCTCCTCAAGGTAATGATCTATCGAGAAGCGTGCTCGCCCCAACAGGTCGCGTTTCCAGCTGTCGGGCTGTCCGGCCGTGTTAAAGCTCGTCAGGTTAGCAATCAGCAGCGATCCGCCGGGGCGCAGCACGCGTGCCATTTCGGCAATGGCCAGATCGATATCGGTAATGTCGATCAGCGACAGATAACTGCACACCAGATCGAAAGAGTGGTCGGCAAAATCGAGCTTTTCAGCAGCGCCCAACCGGTAGTCTCCCGCAGGGTGAAGCGCGCGCGCGCGATCAATCAACGCCGATGTCGGGTCGATGCCAACAGGCCTGATCCCTTCTTGCGCGAGCATGCGGCAAAAACGACCCTCGCCACAGCCGACGTCGATTGCATCAACGATGTGCCGTGCGCGCACAAGGGCGAGCATCGGCTGATCAAGCACATGAACCCGCCCGAAATCGCCATCTTCCCCCAGATGATCAATCCACGCTGCTGCCGATTGCACCCATCCGTCAGACATGATTCACGCCTTTCGACCGGGTCACTTACTTGACCACCATGCCCGTCCACTTGGCCGCGAACGCCCATAGATCGGCAGCTTCCTCGATCACCTTATCGGTTGGCTTGCCGCTGCCGTGGCCAGCGCGGGTTTCGATGCGCACCAGATGGGGTTTGGGGCCAATTGCGGCTGCCTGAATCGCGGCGGCATATTTGAAGGTGTGGCCCGGCACGACGCGATCGTCAGTATCCGCCGTGGTCGCCAAAATCGCCGGATAGGCAACGCCCGATTTTACGTTGTGATAAGGCGAATAGGCCAGCAGCACCTTGAAATCAGCCTTTTTGGAAGGATAGCCATAATCATCCACCCAGTATCGCCCGGCGGTGAACCGATCAAAGCGAAGCATGTCCATCACGCCCACCGCCGGCAACGCGGCAGCGAACAGATCGGGCCGTTGGTTGACGACTGCGCCCACCAGCAAACCGCCGTTCGATCCGCCCTGAATGGTCAGCTTGTCCTTCGACGTTATTCCCTGCGCGATCAGATATTCACCCGCTGCAATAAAATCATCAAATACATTTTGCTTGTTGGCCAGCCGACCAGCATCATGCCACGCAGTGCCATATTCACCGCCGCCGCGAATATTGGCCACCGCCAGCACCCCGCCCTGCTCCATCCAGGCTAGCCGCGTTGCAGAAAAGCCGGGCAGCGTTGATATGTTGAACCCGCCATAAGCATAAAGCAGCGTAGGTGCCGGCCCCTTGGCTAGCGCCTTTTTATGGACGACAAACATCGGTACTTTCGTGCCGTCTTTCGATGCGTAGAACTTCTGCTCGACCACATAGTCAGCCGGATTGAACGCCACCGTCGGCGTTGCCCAGGCCGTCGCGGCCCCGGTTTTCACGTCATAGCGATAAATGGTGGTCGGCGTGTTGAAGCTGGTGAAGGCGAAAAAGGTTTCAGGATCGCTCTGGTCGCCGCCGAATCCGCCAACGGCGCCTATCCCCGGCAACGCCACCAGGCCAAGCTTTTGGCCGTCGAGCGAATAGCGACGCACCTCGCCCTTCACGTCGACCAAATATTCAGCGATCAGTTCACCACCGATAATCGTGGCGCTTTCGAGCACAGCGTTATCCTGCGGCACCACCTCTCGCACCGTTGGCAAACCGCCGTCTGCTGGCAAATCGGTTGCGACGATGCGCAGTCTGGGCGCCCCATTATTTGTTTTCCAATATAGCGTCGCGCCCGAATTGCCCGCCAGCTGCCACTCATATTCCAGTCCGGCGAACACCATGCGCGGGGCTGCACCTGCTACCGTCATGTCAATTGCATGCACCTCGTACCGGCGATCGGTGCCCTGTGTGGTGGCGATGATCAACCAGCGCCCGTCATCGGTGAGCTGCGCGATATGGCCCTGGCGGGGCTTGCCTGGCGTCGCATAGATCAGCCGGTCGGCGGATTGGGGCGTGCCAAGCTTGTGAAAAAACACCTTCTGATTTTCGTTCAGCGCCTGAAACTTCGCACCTTCAGCGGGCGCCGGAAACGCCGAGTAATAGAAACCCGATCCATCCTTCGCCCAGGAAAGGCCCGAAAACTTCACCCACTCTACCGTATCGCTCAACAATTGACCGCTGGCCACATCAAGCACTTTCAGCGTCCGCCAATCGGTGCCGCCGTCCTGAATACCATATAGGATTTTGCTGCCGTCTTCAGACGGTGTCCATTCGGCCAGCGCGGTCGCGCCGTCCTTTGACCAACCATTTGGATCAATTACCACGCGGCCTACCCCGTCGAGCGTATCGCGAACGTACAACACCGACTGGTTCTGCAGCCCCGAATTGCGGCTGTAGAAATATTTACCACCCTTCTTCACCGGCAGGCCGAAACGCTCATAATTATAGAGCTGTTTCATCCGAGCCTTGAAGATGTCGCGGCCCGGCAGCGTGGCCAGATAGGCGTTGGTCACGGCTACCTGTTGATCCACCCAGCCGCGGACTTCGGTGTCGGTGCGGACATCATTCTCAAGCCAGCGATACGGGTCGGCCACCTTGACGCCGAATTGTTCATCCACCTGATCAACTCGGCGGGTTTGCGGGTAGGCGATCGGTGCAGGCATGATGGCGTTTGCTTCCGGACTGGTATTGGCGAGAACAGGCGCTGGCACGGCAAGCAACATCAGCGGGAGGGCGCGACGCATGAACAAGGCTCCAGATAATTAAAAAAGGAGCCGCACCGTAACAGGTGCGACCCCTTTCTCAAGAAGCTTGGTGCACGCCAAGGTGGCGCGCGATATTCTGATCAAATCAGGGCTTACGCAGCCTGATCGTAATCGTCTTCGTCCATCACCGGGCCCGAATCCTGACCCTTGGCCGATACGTCGCGGTCGACGAATTCGATGATCGCCATCGGTGCCGCGTCTGATCCACGTGGGCCCGTCTTGATGATGCGGGTATAGCCGCCGTTGCGATCCGCATAGCGCGATGCCAGCGTGTCGAACAACTTGGTCAGCTGTGTCTCATCCAGCATCCGTGCATGCGCGAGGCGACGGTTGGAGAGGCCGCCTTTTTTCGCCAGCGTGATCAGCTTTTCGACGTACGGGCGTAGTTCCTTCGCCTTGGCAACCGTCGTGGTAATCTGTTCGTGCTTGATCAGCGCTGCCGACATGTTGCGGAACAGGGCTGTGCGGTGGGCCGAAGTCCGCGAGAGTTTACGACCGCCTACGCGATGGCGCATGTGTATGTCCTTCGTTCGTTAGGGGGCCGTATAAGGTACCCCAGACCAGGTGGCGACGCGGACCACCAAATTAGCGTCACCCCAGCGAAAGCTGTGGTCTCCTCGGTTAGGCACCGACCCGGCAGAGCCGTGTCGCCGTCGGTTCTCGCGATGCGAGGCCGTCCTGGCTAGGCGATCACCCCGGAATTAGCTGCGCTAATCCCGGACGCCAAGCTCAGCCCATAATCTCCTGCTCAAGCTTCTTGGCCATCTCTTCGATATTCTCAGGCGGCCAACCGGGGATTTCCATGCCCAGCCGCAGACCCATCGATGACAGCACTTCCTTGATCTCGTTCAATGACTTGCGACCAAAGTTTGGCGTGCGCAGCATCTCGGCTTCGGTCTTTTGCACCAGATCGCCGATATAGATGATGTTGTCGTTCTTCAGGCAGTTCGCCGAACGCACCGACAACTCGAGCTCGTCGACCTTCTTGAGCAAGTAACGGTTGATCTGCTGGGCATCGCCTTGCACGTCGGTCGTCGCAGCAGGCGCTGCATGGCCGATTGGGGCCGAACGCACCATGGCCGATTCGTCAAAGTGCACGAACAGCGCGAGCTGGTCCTGCAGAATACGACCAGCATAGGCGACCGCGTCATCCGGGGTAACCGTACCGTCGGTTTCCACCGTCAGCGTCAGTTTATCGTAATCCAGTTCCTGGCCAACGCGGGTGTTTTCCACCTTGTAGCTGACCTGGCGAACTGGCGAGTAGAGTGCATCGACCGGAATCAGGCCGATCGGCGCGTCTGCCGGGCGGTTAGCGATGGCGGGGACATAGCCCTTGCCGACATCAGCCGTCAGTTCCATGTTCAGCGTCGCACCGTCATCCAGGTTGCAGATCACCAGATTGGGGTTCAGCACCTCAATATCGCCCGAAACCGCGATATCGCCGGCTTTGACTTCACCCGGGCCGGTTGCGGAAAGCTGCAAGCGCTTGGGGCCTTCGCCCTGCATGCGCAGCGCGATCTGCTTCACGTTCAGGACGATGTCGGTCACGTCCTCACGAACACCCGCCAGCGACGAGAATTCATGCAGCACGTTTTCGATCTTGATCGACGTAACAGCGGCACCCTGCAACGACGACAGCAGCACGCGGCGCAGCGCGTTGCCCAGCGTCAGGCCAAAGCCACGCTCCAGCGGCTCAGCGACAAAGGTCGCCTTTCGCTTGGTATCGCCACCAGCCTTGCGTTCAAGGCTGCTGGGCTTCTTCAGTTCCTGCCAGTTCTTTGCATTCACGGACACGGGCTTCCCCTTGGTTTTGGGCGGGAGCGGGGGCGTTGCTCCGGCCGGTGGGAGACCTGTTCGCGCAAGCGTTTAGTCGCGCGCGAACAAGCCGGAATCAGACGCGGCGACGCTTTGAAGGGCGAACGCCGTTGTGCGGGATCGATGTCACGTCACGGATCGACGTGATTTGGAAACCCACGGCCTGCAGCGCACGAAGCGCTGATTCGCGACCCGAACCCGGGCCCTTCACTTCAACTTCCAACGTGCGCACGCCGTGTTCTGCAGCCTTGCGGCCTGCGTCTTCGGCTGCAACCTGGGCCGCATAAGGGGTCGATTTGCGCGACCCCTTAAAACCCATGGTGCCAGCGGACGACCACGAAATCGCGTTGCCCTGGGCATCGGTGATCGTGATCATCGTGTTGTTAAAGCTGGCGTTCACATGCGCGACGCCGCTGGTGATGTTCTTGCGCTCGCGCCGACGAATGCGCTGAGGTTCGCGTGCCATTGGTAAAGTCCTAACCTGTCTAAGCTGGGTACGAGAAAAAGCGCGGGACTAGCCCTGCTTACTTTTTCTTGCCGGCAATCGGCTTTGCCTTGCCCTTACGGGTGCGCGCATTGGTATGCGTGCGCTGACCGCGGACCGGAAGCCCCTTACGATGGCGAAGCCCACGATAGCAGGCCAAATCCATCAAACGCTTGATGTTGATCGACACTTCGCGGCGAAGGTCGCCCTCGACGGTATGATCGGCATCGATCGTCTCACGAATCTGCAACACTTCCTGATCGCTCAGGTCCTGCACGCGACGCTCTGGCGCGATGCCCAGCTTGGTGGTGATCTGCTTGGCCTTGGTGTTGCCAATGCCGTGAATATAGGTCAGCGCGATAACAACGCGCTTGTTGGTCGGGATGTTAACACCCGCAATACGTGCCATGAACTTGGTTCTCCTGCTCCACAGGGCCTGGCATGGCTGCGCTGGCCCCATCTCATCGCGTTGACATCTCTAACGCACGACACCGGCGCGCGTTAACACGCCGCCGGCAACCGGTGTTTCGGAAGAGCAGGCGCTTAGGCCCCAGCGCGATATGAGTCAAGCGCCGTAGCCCCTATAGTCGCAAAGTTATGCCAGAGACTTGCCGCAGCGACAAGAAGGGCCGAACCAGTATCCCCGATATAGCGGATCAATGTTTCATCTTGCGTACCATCGCCTGCTGAAACATGCTCAGCTTTGTTCCAACAAGGGGTTCCGGGCCAACATGCCCTGGCTGTTTAATCTTATCCTCGTCGTTCACGTCATCGCTGGCGTTGTCGCGCTGACGAGCTGCTGGGGGTCGGTGTTCACGCGCAAGGGAGGCCCCGCCCATCGGCGTTGGGGCGGGGCCTTCACCACCGCCATCTATACCGCCAGTTTCATGGCGCTGGGCATGGGCGGATTGTCGCTACGCTGGCCGCTGGCGATGCACCCGCAACTCACGGACGAGACGCTCTATCGCGGACTGTTTGGGTGGATGATGATCTATCTGGCACTGCTGACGATGAGCATGACGCGTTACGGCCTGAAAATGGTGGCCAACAAGCGCGATCATGCCGCCAATCGGCACTGGTCAATGGTGGGCTTGCAAATCGCCGTCCTCGTGGCGGGCACCAATTGCTTTGTGCAGGGGATCATACTGGAGCAACCCCTGATGATTGGCGTGGCGATTATAGGCTTTGGCACCACCGCGACCTATTTGTGGTACATGTTCCGCCCCGCCCCCGGCGCGCGTGACTATATTCCCGAACATCTAAAGGCGATGGTCGCCACCGGGATCGCAGCCTACACGGCGTTCCTTTCGGTCGGGCTGATCGAACTGTTTCCCGAACATGCTTTCAACCCGCTCATCTGGGGCCTGCCGACGGTGGTGGGCGTTGGCATGATCGGCTATTTCCTGCGCACCCTGCCCGGTCGCGCAAAAAAGGCGGCGGCCGCAGCACGCTAATTACGGCGCTGTCGGGCTGGCGGCTGGCGGCATTGCCTCCGTTGCGGCTTTCAAGCCCAGCATCTGGATCGCCAACACTTCGTCGACCTGCGGCGCCAGCGCTTCTGCACCACCGCGGATATGGCCCCCGACACTATAGGTCATTTTAATCCGCGTCGCCGTTTCGCCCTCCGCCACCAGCGTCCAGGTGAGGATACCTGTAACCGCTTCGGCCTGAAGCGGGCCAAGCGCCGCATTCAACCGCATTATCCGCTGCGGCTGAAGGTAGACGATCCGGCCATGCTCAACACTGCCACCGCCCGGCAGCCGTTCACAAAAACACCCAGTCGCCTGCGAATCGAGATACAGGTTCGCGCTGTCGCCCGAATAGGTGTGATCCTTGTTCCACCATTTCTGGGGGCTGCGCAGCATTTCCCAGGTCTGCGCGACGGGCTTGTCGACTGTCACGCTCTGGGTGATCTCAAAACTGTCCGGGGTTGTGGCTACCACTTCGGCACATGCCGGTGTCGCCGCCGTCGCGATCATCATGGCCATAGATTGCAGATGCAGCCTCATCCGATTCCCCTTCATAATCACCGGTTGCCGCCCGGTCAGATGGCAGTCGCGTGTTCGGGCGTGGCCTCTACCACCTGTCGGATCCAGCGCATAAAGTCGCGCCCCGCCATCTGGACGGCATCCGACGACGCAATATAAGCTGCATCGTCACTGTCGATCGCCACGGCCGACCAGCGCGATTGATGATCAGCAATTGCTGACCGCATTATGCTCAATCGTTCCCGAAGCTGGCCATAAATAGCTTCATTCTGCCGAATCGGCGCATAATGCTCCCCGATCGCCATCACAGTCATGATGCGCATTGCCAGTTCACGGCGCGCTTCGACCAAAGCTGCTTTGCGTTGCGGATCGGATCGACTGGCGATCGCCGCCAAGCGAGCCGCAACCGCAGCAATCGCATCCATTTCGTCAACGAGTTGCGCGCGAGTCGTCATCGCGCGCACCTTTGGCACAGCGTGCATAATGATGTCACGCCCCGGATCATTGATCCCACGGGGTTAAACCACCGCTGGCGCTCAGGCGTGGGGAGTCAGAATCGCTTCGATCGCCGCACTGACATGGTCGATGTCGGCCATGCCGTCGATGCGGTGAACCAAGTGCCGCGCGTCATAGATCGGCAGGATAGGCGCGGTCTTGGCACGGTATTCGGCCATACGGGTCCGCACCGTTTCGGCATTGTCATCGGCCCGGCGTTTGAATTCGGTGCCGCCGCAAACGTCGCACACATTATCCACCTTGGGGCGGTTGAACACCTCATGATAGTTGGTGCCACAGCTGGCACAGCTAAACCGTCCAACGATCCGCTCCACGAGCGCATCCTCGTCGACTTCCAGCTCGATTACATGGTCAAGCGTCCGGCCATGCGCGGTCAGGATCTGGTCGAGCGATGCAGCTTGAGCGGCGGTGCGGGGATAGCCATCAAAAATAGCCCCCTGATCCGCAGACATCGTCCCAAGTTTTTCATCGATCAATGCAGACACGATATCGTCGGAAACAAGCGCGCCCGCCTCCATCACCGCCTTGGCCTTTAGCCCGGCGGGGCTGCCCGATTTCACGGCAGCCCGCAGCATGTCGCCCGTGGAAAGCTGCACCATGCCGCGATCGGCCTGTAACCGGCCCGCTTGCGTGCCCTTGCCCGCCCCGGGGGGCCCCAGCAGGATGATATTCAAATGCTCAGGTCCCCTCTTTCGACGCCTGCCCTCTTAACGGAGCCGGCCGCCCTTCAATTTCGCCTTTTTGATCAGATCGCCATATTGATGCGCAAGCAAGTGGCTTTGTATCTGCGTCACGGTATCCATCGTCACATTCACGACAATCAGCAAGCTCGTTCCGCCGAGATAGAACGGGATCGACAGCGCAGATACCAGATATTCGGGTACCAAGCAGATGATCGTCAGATAGGCAGCACCTATCACCGTCAGCCGCGTCAACACATAATCGAAATATAGCTCGGTATTTTTGCCGGGGCGAATGCCGGGAATGAAGCCGCCGTGGCGCTTCAGATTGTCAGCCGTTTCCTCAGGGTTGAAAACCACCGCAGTGTAAAAGAACGAGAAGAAGATGATACCCGCGCCGTACAGGAACATGTACAGCGGCGAACCGTGCTTCAGATACTGGTTCAGCGTGATGATCACATCACCCCAGCTGCTCTCACCCTGCACATAACTGCCCGCAAACTGCGTGATCGTCAGCGGCATCAGCAGCAGCGACGATGCGAAGATCGGGGGGATGACGCCTGCCGTATTGATCTTGAGCGGCAAATGGCTGCGATCGGCCTGCATACCGCGCTGCGTCTGGCGCTTGGGATATTGGATCAGGATGCGGCGTTGCGCCCGCTCCATGAAGCAGATGAACAGGATTAGCACTACGACCGCGACGATGATGCCCAACAGGCGCACCACATCAAGCGAACCCGTGCGGCTACCCTCAAACAGATTGTACAGTGTCGTTGGCATGCTCGCGACGATGCCGGCCATGATGATCAGCGAAATACCGTTGCCAATGCCACGGCTGGTGATTTGCTCGCCCAGCCACATCAGGAACATGGTGCCGCCTACTAGCGAAATCACCGCGGCAACGCGGAAAATGATTCCCGGCTCAATGACCGCGGCGACGCCCTGGCTTGCGCCAAATGTCTCCAAGCCAACCGCGATGAAATAGCCCTGCACCATCGTTAGCCCGACGGTACCATAGCGGGTATATTGGTTCAGCCGCTTGCGCCCGCTTTCGCCATCCTTTTTGATCGCCGCCAGCGTGGGCGACAGCGATGTGGAAAGCTGGACGACGATGGAGGCAGTAATATACGGCGTCACACCGAGCGCGGTCAGACTCATCCGCTCCAGCGAACCGCCGGTAAACGAATTGAACAGGTCAAGCACCCCGCCCTTCGTTTGCGCAGAAAGCAGGCCCAGCGCGGTGGGATCAATCCCCGGCAGCGGTACAAAGCTGAGCAAACGAAACACGACGAGTGCGACAATGGTGAACCAAAGTCGCTTCTTCAGGTCGGTCGCCTGCGAAAACTTCGCAAAGCTGATGCTGGAGGCCATTTGCTCGGCTACTGATGCCATCGGTGTGATCGTCCTGGAAACAAGAGCGGCGGGAAACGTGTTACCGCCCCGCCGCTCATATAGTCATGCAATCGGGCTTGCCTAGCGCTTGATCGCCAAAGCGGTCCTTTACGCCTTGAACGAAGCCTTATGCGCTTGGCGCTCGCGGTACTTAACGCCCTTTTTAGCAGCAGCCTTTTCGTTGGCAGGAACGACATGGATTACGTCAACCGCGCCGCCCAGCTTTGCCACTGCCTCAATCGCGCCCTTCGACGCGCCAGCAACGGTGAAGCTCAGCTTGGTGGTCAGTTCGCCCTTGGCGAGCAGCCGCACGCCGTCCTTGCCACCGCGTGCCAGGCCAGCGGCCTTCAACGTCGCGTGATCGATGACCGCATCAGTTGCGAGCTTGCCAGCGTCGATCATCTTCTGGATCGCGCCCAGGTTTACTTCGGCGTAATCCATCGCAAAGATGTTGTTGAAGCCGCGTTTTGGGAGCCGCATGTGAAGCGGCATCTGGCCGCCTTCAAAGCCGGCGATGCTGACGCCTTCACGGCTCTTCTGGCCCTTCTGGCCGCGACCGGCGGTCTTGCCCTTGCCGGAACCAATACCACGGCCAACACGCATCCGCGACTTACGGGCGCCTTCGTTATCTCTGAGTTCGTTCAGTTTCATGGTCGTGCACTCGCTTTCGCTTATTTCGCGCTGATCAAATATAAAGCCCTCTCCTCAGCCGAGGAGAGGGAGAAGAGCTTATTTTTCTACGCTCAGCATATGGGCGACCTTGCGGATCATCCCCCGTACTTCAGGGGTGTCGTTCAGTTCGACCGTCTTGTGCATCTTGTTTAGGCCAAGGCCAACCAGCGTTGCGCGCTGGTCGCTCGTCCGGCGGATCGGCGAGCCGGTCTGCGTAATCTTGATGGTAGCCATATCAGTTACTCCACGACCGCGAGCGCATCGGCTTCGGCGGTCTGTGAACCACCGCGACCGAGCAGATCGACGATCTTCTTGCCGCGACGCTGCGCGACGGCCTTGGGGCTCGTCTGGTTGACCAGCGCCTCGAAGGTAGCGCGGATCATGTTGTACGGGTTCGATGTGCCAACCGACTTGGTCACCACATCGGCCACGCCCAGCGATTCGAACACGGCGCGCATTGGGCCACCCGCGATGATGCCGGTACCCTGCGGTGCCGAACGCACTGTCACCAGACCAGCGCCGAAATGGCCCTTGGCATCATGATGCAGCGTGCGGCCTTCCTTCAGCGGAACACGGACCATTGCCTTTTTGGCAGCAGCCGTTGCCTTGCTGATCGCTTCCGGCACTTCGCGCGCCTTGCCATGGCCAAAGCCAACCCGGCCCTTGCCATCGCCGACCACGACGAGTGCTGCAAAGCCGAAGCGCTTGCCGCCCTTCACCGTCTTGGAAACGCGGTTGATGTGGACCAGCTTCTCGATCAGCTCTTCGCCGCCGTCATCGCCACCGGGGCCACCACGACCACGATTGTCGCGACCGCCACGGCTGTCACGGCCACGACCATCACGGTTGCCACCACCACCGGGAGCGCCGCGGCCACGGCCACCGCGTGGCGGACCGCCGCGGTTATCGCCACCGGGGGCACCTGCATCGGCAGTTGGCGTCTGGATTTCATCGGACATAAATTAGAACTCCAATCCGGCTTCGCGCGCGGCATCCGCCAGCGCCTTGACGCGACCATGATACAGGAAGCCGCCGCGATCGAACACGACCTGCGTCACGCCAGCCTGCTTGGCCGCTTCGGCAACACGCTTGCCAACGCTTGATGCTGCTTCGATGTTGGAACCATTCGTGCCGCGCACGTCCTTTTCCAGCGTCGATGCCGCAACGATCGTCTTGCCAGCGGCATCGTCGATCACTTGCGCATAGATGTGCTTGCCCGAACGATGGACCGACAGCCGCGGACGGACCGACCCACGTGCGCGCAGCGCAGTGCGGTTGCGGCGACGCCGCTTCTCGAACAGAGACATTCCCTTGCTCATTACTTCTTCTTCCCTTCCTTGCGGAAGATGAACTCGCCGCGGTACTTGATGCCCTTGCCCTTATAGGGCTCTGGCGGCCGCCAGCGGCGGATTTCGGCGGCAACCTGGCCAACCTTCTGCTTGTCGATGCCCGTGATTTCGACCGTGGTCTGATCCGGCGTCTTGATCTCAATCCCGTCCGGGATCGCGAAGTTGACGTGGTGGCTATAGCCAAGCTGCAGGTTCAGGTTCCGACCCTGTGAGGCAGCACGATAACCGACACCGGTGATTTCAAGCACCTTTGAAAAGCCATCGCTGACGCCCGTTACCAGGTTCTGCACCAGAGTACGCTGCATGCCCCAAAACGCGCGAGCGCGCTTTGTGTCATTCGCTGGCTTCACCGAAATGCCGCCATCCTCAAGGATATAGCTGATATCGTCCACCAGCGGCATGGTGAGGGTGCCCTTGGGACCCTTTACCGAGATGATGCCACCGTCGATGCTGGCAGTAACGCCAGCCGGGATCGGCACCGCTTTTTTACCAATGCGGCTCATCAGAATACCTCCGCAAGCACTTCGCCACCGACATTCTGTTCGCGCGCTTCGGCGTCAGACAGAACGCCACGCGGCGTCGATACGATGGTGATGCCAAGGCCGTTCATGATCCGGGGCAGATCCTGCGATCCCGAATAGACACGGCGGCCAGGCTTGGAAACGCGGGCAACATGCTTAATCGCAGGCTGGCCTTCGAAATACTTCAGTTCGATGCGGATGCCCTTGGCAGGCCCCATCTCTTCTTCGGTATAGCCGCGGATGTAGCCCTCGCGCTGGAGCACGTCGAGCACGCGGGTACGCAGCTTGCTGCCCGGCGTCAGGACAGAGTCCTTGCGCGCGCGCTGGCCGTTGCGGATGCGGGTGAGCATATCACCAATGGGATCGGTCAGTGCCATATCTCGTCCTTACCAGCTCGACTTCGTAACGCCGGGGATCAGGCCCTTGTTGGCCAGATCACGCAGCTGAATACGGCAGAGGCGGAACTTGCGGTAATAAGCGCGCGGGCGACCCGTGAGCTCACACCGATTGCGAATGCGCGTGCGGTTGGCGTTGCGCGGAATTTCAGCCTGCTTCAGCCGCGCGATCAGCCGCTCGGTATCGTCGAGCGACTTGTCGTTCGCGATTGCCTTCAGCTTGGCGTAACGGCCTGCATATTTCTTGACGAGCATCTTGCGGCGCTCGTTCTTATTGATCGAACTCTTCTTCGCCATTTTATGCCGCCTTCTTCGCGTCGTCTGCGTCTTCAATCGGGAACGGGAAGCCAAACAGACGGAGCAGCTCACGGCCCTCTTCGTCGGTATTCGCCGTCGTCGTCACGATCACGTCCATGCCGCGGATCCGATCAACCTTGTCATAGCTGATTTCCGGAAAGATCAGCTGTTCCTTCAGGCCACAGGCATAATTGCCGCGCCCGTCAAACGACTTGGGGTTCAGCCCACGGAAATCGCGAACGCGTGGCAATGCAATCGTGATGAAACGATCCAGAAACTCATACATCCGCTCACGGCGCAGCGTTACCTTGCAACCGATTGGCATGCCTTCGCGCAGCTTAAACTGGGCGATCGACTTCTTGGCCTTGGTCACGACAGGCTTCTGCCCCGCGATCAGTTCCATTTCGCCAACGGCCTGTTCGACCTTCTTCTTGTCCTGCGTTGCTTCACCCACGCCCATGTTGAGCACGATCTTTTCGATCCGGGGTACTTCCATCGCGTTCTTGTAGCCGAACTTCTCAGTCATCGCCTTCACGATAACCTCGTCATATTTCGACCGCATCCGCGGCACATAAACATCAGCCACTGATCGTCTCCCCGGACTTCACGGCCACACGGACCTTCTTGCCGTCCTTTTCTTCAAAGCGAACGCGCGTCGGCTTACCGGTCTTGGGGTCAGCGATTGCCACCTTTGACACGTGCATTGGCGCTTCCAGCTTTTCCAGGCCACCTTGCGGGTTTGCCTGGCTCGGCTTTTTGTGGCGGGTGGCGATGTTCGCGCCCGACACGATGACTTTGCCGTCCTTCGGGAAGGCGCGCGTCACTTCGCCCGTCTTGCCCTTGTCCTTGCCGGACAGGATGACGACGGTGTCACCCTTTTTAATCTTGGCCGCAGCCATCACAGCACCTCCGGCGCGAGCGAGATGATCTTCATGTGCTTCTTGCCACGGAGCTCACGCACCACCGGGCCAAAAATACGCGTGCCAATCGGCTCTTCGTTCTTGTTGACGAGAACGGCTGCGTTGGTGTCGAAACGGATCACCGACCCGTCGGCGCGACGAATATCCTTCGCCGTGCGCACGATGACCGCGCGATGCACGTCACCCTTCTTCACCTTACCACGGGGCTGTGCTTCCTTAATGCTGACGACAATGATGTCGCCCACACCGGCCGTGCGACGCTTTGAGCCGCCCAGCACCTTGATGCACTGCACCCGCTTCGCGCCGCTGTTGTCAGCGACCTCGAGATTGGACTGCATCTGGATCATTGATCCGCTTCCTTCTTCACTTTGGGGCCGATTGCTGACCGGTCCCCGCCAAAATCAAAAGACGCTTAAGCGTCCACATCAACCCGGTCGGGCGTTGCATGGGCGTTCACCCGATCCAGCACCTTCCAGGTCTTCAGCTTGCTGATCGGCGCGATCTCTTCGATGCGCACGATCTCACCAGCCTTGAACTCATTGCCCTCGTCATGGGCGTGATACTTCTTCGAACGACGGATGATCTTGCCGTAGAGCGGGTGCTTCACCTTGCGCTCGACATTCACCACCACCGTCTTGTCGCCCTTGTCGGAGACGATCAGCCCCGTCAGCACGCGCTTCGGCATGTCTAATTCCTTACTTGGCAACCGAGCGCGTACGCTCAGACTGCAGAGTCTTGATACGGGCGATGCCGCGGCGAACTTCGCGAACCCGGCTCGGCTTTTCGAGCTGGTTGGTCGCGGCCTGAAAACGCAGGTTGAATGCCTCACGCTTCAAATTGCCAAGCTCTTCGCTCAGCTGATCGTCGGACTTGGTCCGCATGTCTTTCACATCGGCCATGACTTATGCTCCCAGGTGCGAGGTGTCGCCAAGCCGGGCAACAACCTTCACCTTGATTGGCAGCTTCATCGCTGCGCGTTCGAATGCAACTGCTGCAACCGGGCCAGGTACGCCGTCCAATTCGAACAGGATACGGCCGGGCTTCACCCGTGCTGCCCAGAATTCAGGCGACCCCTTGCCCTTGCCCATGCGGACTTCGGCAGGCTTTGACGAAACCGGCACGTCAGGAAAAATGCGGATCCACAACCGGCCCTGGCGCTTGATATGGCGCGTGATCGCGCGGCGTGCCGCTTCGATCTGGCGTGCGGTGATCCGGTCGGGTTCCATCGCCTTCAGGCCGTACGACCCGAAGTTGAGCGCGGAGCCACCCGTGGCCTTGCCATGGATGCGCCCCTTGAAGGCCTTGCGGAACTTGGTCTTTTTTGGCTGCAGCATTGTCTATTCCTCAGCGAGCCGGACGGACGCCGGAAGTCTGTGCTTCCATCATCAGCCGGTCTTGCGCCATCGGGTCATGACCCAGGATTTCGCCCTTGAAGATCCACACCTTCACGCCGCACACGCCGTAGGCAGTGTGTGCCGTTGCTTCGGCATAATCGACGTTCGCGCGCAGCGTGTGAAGCGGAACGCGTCCCTCACGATACCATTCGGTCCGCGCGATTTCCGCGCCGCCCAAACGACCACCGCAGGTGATACGAATGCCCTCTGCACCCAGACGCAGTGCCGACTGAACCGCGCGCTTCATGGCACGACGGAATGCGATACGGCGCTCGAGCTGATCGGCAACGCCCTGTGCGACCAGCTTGGCATCGATTTCTGGCTTGCGGATTTCAACGATGTTCAGGCTGACGTCCGAAGCCGTCATCTTGCCAATCGTCTTGCGCAGCTTTTCAATGTCAGCGCCCTTCTTGCCGATGATCACGCCGGGGCGCGCAGCGAAGATGGAGATGCGGCACAGCTTTGCAGGACGGTCGATCACCACCTTTGAAATCGCAGCCTGTGGCAACGTCTTCATGATGAACTCGCGGATGCGCAGGTCTTCCAGCAGCAAGCGACCGTAATCGGCGCCCTCTGCGTACCAGCGGCTGTCCCAGGTGCGGTTAATCTGCAGCCGAAGCCCGATCGGATTGCTCTTCTGACCCATTACGCTTCCTCTGCCTGCTCACGCACCACAATCCGCAACCGGCTGAACGGCTTAAGGATGCGGGTCGATTTGCCGCGACCGCGCGTGGCGAAACGCTTCATCACGATCGACTTGCCAACCGACGCTTCCGACACGACGAGCGCATCGACATCGAGGTTGTGGTTGTTTTCTGCATTGGCGATTGCCGACGCCAGCACCTTGCGCGCCTCGACGGCCATTGCCTTGTTCGAGAACTGCAGGATGTTCATCGCATCACCAACCTTGCGGTTGCGGATGAGAGCGGCGACAAGACCCAGCTTTTGCGCCGAACCACGGATCTGCGTGCCGACCGAGAGAGCCTCGTTGTCAGCCACGCGACGCGGGGATTTTTCCTTGCCCATCAGCGCTTGCCCTTCTTGTCGGCAGCATGGCCGGGGAAGAAGCGCGTCGGCGCAAATTCACCAAGCTTCATGCCGACCATATCTTCGTTGACCGAAACCGGCACGAACTTGCGACCGTTATAGACGCTGAACGTCAGGCCGACGAAATCGGGCAAGATCGTGGAGCGACGCGACCAAGTTTTAATTGGCGCGCGGTTATTGGCTTCCTGTGCGGCTTGCGCCTTTTTCAGGAGGTGAAGGTCGACAAACGGACCCTTCCAGACGGAACGTGCCATGAGCTATCAGCCCTTCTTCTTGGCGTGACGCGAACGGATGATCATCTTATCCGTCGACTTGTTATGACGGGTGCGCGCACCCTTGGTCGGCTTGCCCCATGGGGTCACAGGATGGCGACCACCTGAGGTACGGCCTTCACCACCGCCGTGCGGATGGTCGACCGGGTTCTTGGCAACACCGCGCGTCAGCGGGCGAATGCCCTTCCAACGGTTGCGACCTGCCTTGGCGAGGTTCGTGTTGGCGTTGTCGGGGTTCGACACCGCACCCACCGTCGCCATGCAATCGCTGCGGATATAGCGCTGCTCGCCCGAATTCAGGCGCACCATCACCATGCCCTTGTCGCGACCAACAACCTGCACATAAGTGCCTGCCGAACGCGCGAGCTGACCACCCTTGCCGGGCTTCATCTCAACATTGTGGACAATCGTACCGACCGGCATCTGGCCGAGTTCCATCGCATTGCCAGGCTTCACGTCGGTCTTCTTGCCAGCGACAACCTTGTCACCAACCGCCAGACGCTGCGGCGCCAAGATGTATACGACTTCCTCACCAGGATATTCGATCAGCGCGATGAATGCCGTCCGGTTTGGGTCATATTCGATCCGCGCCACGGTGCCTTCAACGTCCCATTTGCGACGCTTGAAATCGATGATGCGATAACGCTGCTTGTGGCCACCGGCGATGCCGCGCGAGGTGACATGGCCCTTATTGTTCCGGCCACCGGTCTTGCGCTTGCCCTCGGTCAGCGCCTTTACCGGGCCACCCTTGTGCAGACCGGAACGGTCCACCAAGATCAGGCCGCGGCGTGCAGGCGAAGTCGGGTTATAATGTTTGAGTGCCATTGCCTCAGATCCCCGTCGTCACGTCGATCGATTGCCCGTCTTTCAGGGTGACGATCGCTTTTTTGATATCCGAGCGCGTGTAGGGCTTGCCCTTCCACTTCTTGGTCTTGCCCTTCTGGACGATCGTGTTCACGCCGGTGACGTTGACGTTGAACAACGCTTCCACAGCTGCCTTGATCTCGGGCTTGGTCGCATCGCCCGCCACGCGGAACACAACGGCGTTGTGCTCGCTCAGCAAGGTTGCCTTTTCGGTGATGTGCGGCGCGACGATGACGTCATAATGACGTACCGCAATCGCTGCCGTTTCCTTCTTAGCCATTGAAGCGCGCCTCCAGCTTTTCGACGGCCGCGCGCGTCAGAATGAGCGTATCGGCCTTCAGAATATCGTACACATTAGCACCAGCTGCCGGCATCACGTTGATCTGGCCAAGGTTACCGGCTGCAAGGGCGAAGCTCGCCTCGACCATGTCACCATCAATCACCAACGCGGTCCTGGCATCCAGGGTGCTGAAGTTCTTAAACAGCACTGACGTCTTGGCATTTTCGACGACCAGGCTGTCCATGACGATCAGCTTCCCGGTCTTGGCCTTTGACGACAGCGCCATCTTCAGACCCAGCGCACGAACCTTCTTGTTCAGCGATGGGTTGAAATCACGAACGCGGGCACCGTGGGCTTTACCACCACCGATGAACACCGGCGCGCGGCGATCACCGTGACGGGCCGTACCGCCACCCTTCTGGCGACCGAACTTCTTGCCGGTGCGAGCAACGTCAGCACGCTCACGAGTGCCACGGGCAGTGCCGCGGCGCTTTTCGAGCTGCCAGGTAACAACGCGGTGCAGAATGTCTGCGCGCGGCTCAAGGCCGAACACATCATCGCTCAGTTCGATATCCGAACCTTTTGCGCCATCAAAAGACTGAACCTTGATCTTCATGTTCAGCCCTCCTGGCCGTCAGTGGCTTCGGGAGTCGCCACGTCTTCGACGGGGACTTCAGCCGGAGCATCGTTGCTGTTGGCGACGGCCTTCAGGCCGGCGGGGTATGGCGCTGCTTCAGGACGGGCGATTTTCACCGAATCCTTGATGAGCAACCAGCCACCCTTTGATCCGGGGACCGAACCCTTGATGAAAATCAGGCCGCGCTCAACATCAGTCGAAACGACTTCGAGGTTTTGCTGCGTGCGCTGCTTATCACCCATGTGACCGGCCATCTTCTTGTTCTTGAAGACCTTGCCTGGATCCTGGCGCTGACCGGTTGAACCGAGCGAACGGTGCGATACCGAAACGCCGTGCGTCGCGCGCAGACCACCGAAGCCCCAGCGCTTCATACCGCCCTGGAAACCCTTGCCCTGCGTGTTGCCGGCAATGTCGACAAACTGGCCTGCGACGAAATGGTCAGCCGAAATCTCGGCGCCCACGTCGAGCAATGCATCTTCGGAAACGCGGAATTCAGCCAGCTTTGCCTTAGGCTCCACTTCGGCCTTGCCGAAATGGCCGCGCTGCGGCTTGGCGACGTTCTTTGCTTTGGCCGTGCCAGCACCAAGCTGCACAGCAGTGTAACCATCACGGTCGGCCTCGCGGCGGGCAACGACCTGGAGACCCTCAAGCGAAAGGACTGTGACGGGCACATGGCGCCCATCGTCCTTAAACAAGCGGGTCATCCCCATTTTCTTCGCGATCACGCCAGTGCGCATGATCCATGCTCCATATAATAACAGAGGCACACCACGGACCATTCCGCAGTGTGCTTGCCTCAGCCCATCATGTAGAAACGTGCCCCGACCCGGGCTGGTGCTCCCCAATTCTGGGGAGCGTGTCGGGGGACGCGGCCCGGATAAATCCGGCGGTATCCCTTATCGTGCGACCCTGCTTTGACAGGACCGAATCTCGTCGCCGAATCTTGGCGGAAGAGGGCCTTTAGGCCAACTTGATCTCCACGTCCACCCCTGCTGCAAGATCGAGCTTCATCAAAGCATCAACCGTTTGTGGGGTGGGCTGAACAATGTCCAGCATCCGCTTGTAGGTGCGTACCTCGAACTGCTCACGCGACTTCTTGTCGATGTGCGGACCCCGGTTCACGGTGAACTTCTCAATGCGCGTCGGCAAGGGAATAGGACCGCGAATAAGTGCACCGGTGCGGCGCGCCGTATCGGCAATGTCGCCGGTTGCCTGATCAAGCACACGATGATCGAATGCCTTCAGACGAATACGGATATTCTGCGTTTCCATAGTCCCTACCGATGCGAAAGAGCGGGCCGCCTTGTGACGGCTCGTATCATTAACTGAAATAGCAACCGCCCGATCCCCCGGTTTTTGACGACCGGGGAATCGGGCGGAGCCGAGCCTATATTACTTCGAGATGCCGCTGACAATCCCCGAACCAACGGTACGGCCGCCTTCGCGGATCGTGAAGCGCTGGCCAAGGTCCATGGCGATCGGTGCGATCAGCTTCACGCCGAGTGCGATGTTATCGCCAGGCATCACCATTTCAGTGCCCTCAGGCAGTTCGACGGTGCCGGTTACGTCCGTGGTGCGGAAGTAGAACTGCGGGCGATAGTTGGCGAAGAATGGCGTGTGACGGCCACCCTCGTCCTTCGACAGCACGTACACTTCCGACTGGAAGTCAGTGTGTGGCTTGATCGAGCCGGGCTTGCACAGCACCTGACCGCGCTCAACTTCTTCACGACCAACGCCGCGGATCAGCGCGCCGATGTTGTCGCCAGCCTGGCCCTGATCGAGCAGCTTACGGAACATTTCAACGCCCGTGACGACCGTCTTGCGAACGGCAGGGTGAATGCCGACGATTTCGACTTCCTCGCCAACCTTCACAATGCCGGTTTCGACGCGACCGGTGACAACCGTACCGCGACCCGAGATCGAGAACACGTCTTCGATTGGCATCATGAACGGCTTGTCGAGTGGACGCTCTGGCTGCGGCAAATAGGTGTCCACTGCTTCCATCAGCTTCAGAACGGCGTCATGGCCGATCTCTGGCTGCTTGTCGTCAAGCGCGCAGACTGCCGAACCACGGATGATCGGAATGTTGTCGCCATCGAAATCATACTTCGACAGCAGCTCGCGGATTTCCATCTCGACGAGTTCGAGGATTTCCTCGTCATCGACCAGATCGACCTTGTTCATGAACACAACCATCGTTGGCACGCCAACCTGGCGCGCGAGCAGGATGTGCTCACGCGTCTGTGGCATTGGGCCATCGGTGGCCGAAACGACCAGGATCGCGCCGTCCATCTGTGCGGCGCCGGTGATCATGTTCTTCACATAATCGGCGTGGCCTGGGCAATCGACGTGCGCGTAATGGCGCGCCGTTGTTTCATATTCGACGTGCGCGGTCGAAATCGTGATGCCGCGCTCACGCTCCTCAGGTGCCTTGTCGATGTTGGCATAGCTGGTGAACGTTGCACCGCCGGTCTCTGCCAGCACCTTTGTGATGGCGGCCGTCAGCGACGTCTTGCCGTGATCGACGTGGCCGATCGTGCCGATGTTGAGATGCGGCTTGTTCCGCTCAAACTTTGCTTTAGCCATTGTTTCCTACCTTACTGATCAGTTTTTCGGGTCGCCGAGGCGGTGCGAAAGCGTGCCCCATAGCGAGTGATTTTGGGTTACGCCAGCTTTGCCTTCACTTCTTCGGCAACATTGGCTGGCACTTCGTCATAATGCGAGAACTGCATCGAGTATTGCGCGCGCCCCTGCGTGAACGAGCGGAGCTGGTTCACATAGCCAAACATGTTGGCCAGCGGCACGATCGCCTCAACCGTCTGCGCATTGCCGCGGCTGTCCGTGCCCTGAATTTGGCCACGGCGGCTGTTCAAGTCGCCGATCACGTCGCCCAGATAGTCCTCAGGCGTCACCACCTCAACCTTCATGATCGGCTCAAGCAGCTTGATGCCAGCCTTCTGCGCGGCTTCACGCATGCAGCCACGCGCGCAGATTTCGAACGCCAGCGCCGACGAATCGACGTCATGATACTTGCCGTCGACCAGTTCGACCGAGAAATCGATGATCGGAAAGCCGATGAGAGACCCGGTCATTGCGGTTTCGCGCATGCCCTTTTCGACCGAAGGGATATATTCCTTCGGCACGTTGCCGCCCTTCACCGAATCGATGAAGACAAAGCCCGAACCGCGCTCGCCCGGCGTGACCTTTACCTTGATTTCGCCGAACTGGCCGGAGCCGCCCGACTGCTTCTTATGGGTGTAGGTCAGTTCGACGGGCTTGCCGAGATATTCGCGGTACGCCACCTGCGGCGCGCCCACGTTCGCCTCGACCTTGAACTCGCGGCGCATGCGATCGACCATGATTTCAAGATGAAGCTCGCCCATGCCCTTCAGCAGAGTCTGGCCCGATTCGTGATCAGTCGACACGCGGAACGACGGATCCTCGCGCGCCAGGCGATTGAGCGCGACGCCCATCTTTTCCTGATCGGCCTTGGTCTTTGGCTCCACCGAAACCTCGATAACTGGCTCCGGAAATTCCATCCGCTCCAGAATGATCGGATTGGTCTGCGAGCACAACGTATCGCCCGTCGTCGTGTCCTTCAGACCCGCCAACGCCACGATGTCACCTGCATAGGCGACCTGAATGTCCTCGCGGTCATTGGCATGCATCAGCAGCATGCGGCCGACCTTTTCCTTCTTGTCCTTGACCGAGTTGGTCACGGACGATGCTGTCTCCAGCTTGCCGGAATAGATACGCGCAAAGGTCAGCGTTCCCACGAATGGATCGTTCATGATCTTGAACGCCAATGCCGAGAACGGCGCATCGTCGGCTGCGGCACGGCTGTCAGGCGTTACGCCGTCGAGCTTGAGACCGTCGATGGCAGGCACGTCGAGCGGCGACGGCAGATAATCTACGACCGCGTCGAGTAGCGGCTGGACACCCTTGTTCTTGAACGCCGAGCCACACAGGACCGGCACGAATGAAGAGTTCAGCGTGCCCTTGCGGATCAGCGCCTTCAGATCGGCGACCGACGGCTCGTTGCCCTCGAGATAGGCCTCCATCAGGTCGTCGTCCTGCTCGACGGCCATTTCGATCAGCTCGCTGCGATACTTGGCGGCCTTGTCAGCCATGTCTGCAGGGATGTCCTGATATTCGAACTTTGCGCCCAGGCTCTCTTCAAGCCAGATGATCGCGCGGTTCTCGACCAGATCGACCAGGCCCTTGAAGCCACCCTCAATACCGATCGGCAGGTACAATATGGCCGGACGCGCACCCAGGCGCTCCACGATCGAGTCGACACAGAAATAGAAGTCTGCCCCGGTGCGATCGAGCTTGTTGACGAAGCACATCCGCGGCACCTTGTACTTGTCCGCCTGGCGCCACACTGTTTCCGACTGCGGCTCAACGCCGGCAACGCCATCGAAACAGGTAATTGCGCCGTCGAGCACGCGCAGCGAACGCTCAACTTCAATCGTGAAGTCAACGTGGCCTGGGGTGTCGATGATGTTGATGCGGTGATCGTTCCAGAAACATGTCGTCGCAGCCGACGTGATCGTGATCCCGCGCTCCTGCTCTTGCTCCATCCAGTCCATCGTGGCGGTGCCCTCATGGACCTCGCCAATCTTGTAGGACTTACCAGTGTAATACAGAATCCGCTCGGTCGTCGTCGTCTTACCGGCGTCGATATGCGCCATGATGCCGATGTTGCGGTACATTGAGAGCGGATGGCTGCGGGCCATGATCGGTTCCTTGGGGATGTGGAGAAGCCGGGACTTACGCCCCGGCCTGTCCGATATAGGTACTCGGTGTTACCGGCGAAAGGCCGGTGACGGGTTGGTTACCAGCGGTAATGCGAGAATGCGCGGTTTGCTTCGGCCATACGGTGCGTGTCTTCACGCTTTTTCACGGCGTTGCCACGGTTGTTGGCGGCATCCATCAGCTCACCTGATAGGCGGCCTGCCATCGTGTGCTCGCTGCGGCTGCGCGCAGCCGAGATCAGCCAGCGGATAGCCAGCGCCTGCGAACGCTCAAACCGAACTTCAACCGGCACCTGATAGGTCGCACCACCAACGCGGCGGCTGCGCACTTCGATGTTCGGCTTTACGTTGTTCAGTGCTTCATGAAACACCGCGAGCGGGTCTTTCTTCGCGCGGGATTCAACGGTTTCAAGCGCACCATACACGATACCTTCGGCGACAGACTTCTTGCCGTCCAACATCACCGAATTCATGAACTTTGACAGCACCTCATCACCAAATTTGGGATCAGGCAGGATTTCCCGCTTTTCGGGACGACGACGACGAGACATTCTCGAATTCCTTTATGCTTCAGCCTGATCCGGAACCTGTCCGGGGCTTACTTTTTTGTTTCCTGGATCCCCGCCTGCGCGGGGATGATATCGGCCTAGGCCGATATCACTTCGGACGCTTGGCGCCGTACTTCGACCGGGATTGGCGACGATCCTTGACGCCCTGTGTATCGAGCACACCGCGCAGCACGTGATAACGCACACCGGGCAAATCGCGAACGCGACCGCCGCGGATCAGCACGACCGAGTGCTCCTGCAGGTTATGCCCTTCACCAGGAATATAGCTGATGACTTCGCGCTGGTTGGTCAGGCGAACCTTGGCAACCTTGCGCAATGCCGAGTTCGGCTTTTTCGGAGTCGTTGTATAAACGCGCGTGCAGACGCCCCGCTTCTGCGGGTTCTGGTCCATCGCAGGGACCTTTGATTTGGCCTTCTGCGGATCGCGGCCCTTGCGGACCAGCTGGTTAATCGTTGGCATGAAGCCCTTCACCTTTTGTTACCGGCAAATTCCGGCGGTTACTTTGCTGAAAGCGGAAAAATACAAAGGGACCCCGGCGGCCATTCGGCCCCCCAGGCCCCTTGCGTTCAGCAATGTTCAGCTCTGCTCACTAGCGGGCGGCGTGCGGAAAAAACCACTACCAGCCCCGTTCATAAGCAGGCGGCGCTATACCCATGCGGGCCGGGGTGGTCAATGCCATGATGCAGCCAATCTGGCCGCGCTAGGAAAAGTAGCGAACATCGGCCCAATATCAGCCGCTGATATCGCAGTTAGGCCGCTGGACTTAACCCGCCTTCAACCATCATGCGGGCATGGGGTAACAGATGATCCCCCTGCCCCTTCTTGTCGCTGCGCCAGCCCGCTCTCCCTTGCCGCCCGTCTTTGTCACGCTGGCGGCGGCTGCAGTGCTGCACCTGGCATTCTGGCACATCGTGGCCGCGGACATGACAGCATATCTGCTGCCGTGGTTTGACCATATCCGCCAAACCGGGCCGATCGCCGCCTTTGCTGTACCCTTTTCAAATTACACCCCGCCCTATCTTTATTTGCTCGCGCTAGTCAGCCCGCTTGCGCCGTTTGTTCCGGCGGTTACCCTTATCAAGCTCATTTCGGTCACGGGTACCGGCGGGCTGGCGCTGGCGGTGCGCCAGTTGCTGATTCGGCTGGATGTCCCGCAGCCCGAACGCGGCGCAGCGTTTGTGTTTCTGCTGCCCAGCGTCGCCATCAACGCATCGCTGCTGGGGCAGGCCGATATGTTCTGGGCGGCCCCGTGCATCATGGCCCTAGCCGCTGCACTTGACCGCCGCCACGCGGCGATGCTGTTGTGGTGCGGTGTGGCGCTGTCATTCAAGGCGCAATCAGTGCTGATCGCGCCATTCTTCATTGCTGTGCTGATTCACCGTCGCGTGCCGCTTCGGCTGTGGCCGCTTACCCCGCTTGCCACCGCCGCGATGATGATGCCCGCCGTCCTGGCGGGATGGCCGCCGGGCGATCTGCTCGCAATCTATGCCCAGCAGTCCACCACCTTTGCCGATCTGTCACGCAATGCGCCCAACATATGGTCAATCATTGATCTGCTGCCGCGCGGAGACGATATGCCGTTGCTGGGGTTAGCCTTTACCGCCGCTGTTGGCGCGAGTGCGGCATATATTGCGCGATTTTCTGCTCAACCAATGCACGGCCGCGTGCTGATCGCTGCCGCGCTGCTGGCGATGCTGATGACGGCAGGACTGTTGCCCAAAATGCATGAGCGCTTTTTCTATCTTGCCGATATCGTGGCGCTGGTGCTGGCGGTTGCGGCAGGAGATCGCACTAGCTGGCGCACCGCACTGTTGGTGCAAACCGGATCGACGCTGGCGCTGTTTGCCTATCTGAGCGGCATTGAATCGGTCGCCGCGATCAGCGCGGTGCCAATGCTGGTCGCGACCTGGCGCGTGGCGGTGCCGTTGCTGCAGCCGGCTGCAAACGACAATCCCCTTCTGGCACGCCCGGTTTGAGCGTTCTAATCTCCTAGCGTTCGATGATTCATGCTAGGGTTTAACTCGAGTCGCTGGACCAGCTTCTTGATCGGTTTTTTGGGCGGGGTAATTATGAGCATGTTCGGTAACAACAAGTCGGGATCGTCGCGCGACACAGGCTCTTCCAGCCTGCCGCCTGCACCCAGCCAACCCACGGGCAAGCGCGGCATGTTCTCAGTGCTCGGGGCGGACGTAATCGTAACGGGTAATGTCACCGCAACTGCCGACCTGCACATTGATGGCCGCATTGACGGAGACGTGAACTGCGGCTCGCTGGTCCAAGGCACGGAAAGCCGGATCGCAGGCAATGTTCGCGCCGAAAGCGCACGACTGGCCGGTGCCGTCGAAGGCACTGTTTCGGTTCGCCAGCTCACCGTGGAACGCGCCGCGCGGATCACCGGTGATGTGGAATATGAAAACATCGCGATCGAAAACGGTGCGAGCATCGATGGCCGCCTGAAGCATATATCACCTGAATCAGGCAAGAACTTCACGGCCCCGGCCAGCGCGCTTTCACCCGTTCGGGTGGCTGATTCGGTATTTTACACCGGGCAAGACGAAGCCGCCGCCTGATAGGCCTGATTATCGGCAAGTGTTGCGCGCATTTGCTGCGCACAGAAGGGCGCTTTCCCGGGGGGCTGGGAAAGCGCCTTTTTGTTGCCCGCGTGCTGCGGGCAAAACCCCAGTTACTTGATCCGCACCCCGCCCTTGATCACCGCGCTCGGCTTTTCGAGCAGCCGCACATTGGCCAGCGGATCGCCCATCACGGCAACGATATCGCCGTAGTGGCCGACCGATAACGAGCCAACATCGGCGCTGCGCGACAGCGCCTGCGCAGCATTGACGGTGGCGGTACGAATCGCCTCAACGGGCGTCATCCCCCATTCGACCATCTTGGCAAATTGCAGCGCATTTTGCCCGGCGGGAAACACGCCGCCATTATCGGTTCCGAACACCATTTTCACCCCGGCCATATGCGCATCGCGGAACACTTCGCGCTGTTTGCGCCCAATCTGGCGTTCTTTTTCCAAACTTTCGGGGAAGACGCCGTTTTTTGCGCCTTCGGCCAGGATGTAATCATCATCGTAAATGTCCATTGAGAACCATGCCCCGGCAGCCTTGGCGAGCCGGAAGCTTTCGGGATCCGCTAGGCTGGCATGTTCAATCGTATCTACGCCGGCACGCAGCGAATCATTGATACCCGCCGTCCCATGCGCATGGGCTGCCACCCGCATGCCCAGCATATGGGCTTCTGCGGTTACCGCCTTGATCTCATCGAGCGTCATTTGCTGCGCGCCCGCCGAATCGCCGCGGGACAGTACACCGCCCGTCGCACAGATTTTGATCACTTCCGCACCATATTTGCGCATCGTCCGCACCAGCTTTCGATAGCCCTCGGGACCGTCGGCGACCGATGGGTTGGGCACGCCCGCGAAACTGGGCGGCAGCGATTCGGTCGCGTCGCAGTGTCCGCCCGTCGCGCCCAGTGCATAGCCCGCAGGCACAATCCGCGGGCCAGCGATATAGCCCGCCTCCACCGCCTGTTTCAGCCCGACATCATTGAACTGGCCGGAACCCACATTGCGCACCGTGGTGAAGCCCGCCTCCAGCATCGCTTTGGCATTGGCCACGCCAACCGCCTGCCAGAAGCTGTCGGTATAGCCGAGCGACTGATAGCCACTTAGCCGGGGATCGGCATCAAGATGCACATGCATGTCGATCAGCCCCGGCAGGATCGTCTGACCGGCAAGGTCGATATGCTTCACAGCGCCGCCGAATTTAATCGTGCGCGCATCGGCAATGCCAGTAATGCGCCCGTCGACGATCGTCACCGCAGGATAGTCGATGGTCTGCCCAGTGGTCACATCCACCATGTGATCCGCGGTGACGATGACGGTTTCCGCCAGCGCGGGCATTGCCGCCCCACCGATGGCCGCTGATACGAGCAAGGCCGTAAGCGCGTTCTTGATCATGATGTTCCCCGATTATCCAAGGAAGCGATCATACCGAAGGCGTTCGGCCCGTCCAGCATGCGGCGTTAGAATTCCTGGAGGATGCACAACGAGACTGGGCGCCCCGCTGTATAGGCCAAAAACGCCGCGAACTCATTGGGCTGGTTCATCACGATGCAGGCAACCGACCAATTATAGATGCGTGTCGACACATTCGTCGCGCTGGCCCGGTGGATATTAGCCAAAATCACGTCATTATATACCGGCCCACGCTCCTCTGCGCGCAGGTTGCGATTGCCATCGCGGTAATAAGGGAACCCCTTGGCCTGGCGATACGCCGAATAGCCTTTGTGCAGCCCCTTTTGATGGCTGTCATACACCAGCTGGTTCGCCTTCAGCACCGCGCAGCCGGTGGGGTTGTAATCGTCGAAATGGAGCAGGCCATAGGTGCCGGCATTGGTGGTACAACTGACGACCATACGAAATTCGGGGCGTTGTCCGGCGACCTTGCAATTGAAAACATAGCCCTTGTCATCAAATGCATCGGCAACATCGGCATTCGACCGCACCGTGATCAGGTAAAGCCCGGCCCGCCAGCCTTCAAAGCCAGCAGCCTTGCTTTCCACCCGATCGATCAGTTGTGCATCGGTATAATTCATCACCCAGCTCCCCTGCGACTCCAAGACAACGGGGGGCAGTATTTCAGGTGGAATCCTACATGTGAAGCGTTTTTCCATAGGCAGCTAAGACGCTCTCGTGCATCATTTCCGACAATGTGGGATGCGGAAACACGCTTTCCATGAATTCGGCTTCAGTCAATTCCGCCGTTTTGCCAATCGTATAACCCTGGATCAGCTCCGTCACTTCCGCGCCGATCATGTGTGCGCCCAGCAATTCACCGGTTTTGGCGTCGAACACAGTTTTTACAAACCCTTCGGCCTCGCCCAGCGCAATCGCCTTGCCGTTACCAATGAAAGGGAAGTTGCCAACCTTCACGTCATATCCCGCTGCCTTCGCTTTTGCCTCGGTTAGCCCCACGCTGGCTATTTGCGGGTGGCAGTATGTGCAACCGGGGATGTTCAGTGGGTCCACCGGATGCGGGTGGTTGCCCGCAATTGCCTCTGCCGCGATCACGCCTTCATGGCTTGCCTTGTGCGCCAGCCAGGGCGGCGCGGTGATATCGCCAATCGCATACAGGCCTGGCACATTGGTGCGGCACAGTGCATCGGTTTTCAGGAAACCCCGGTCAGTCGCGACGCCCAGCGCCTCCAGCCCGATATTCTCGGTGTTGGGCACAATGCCGATGGCGACGATGCAATGGCTGAACTCGCTGGTCGCAACTTTGCCGTCGCTCCCCTTGATGGTAGCAGTCACGCCAGTCGCGGTCGCCTTCAGGCTCTCGACGCCGGCACCGGTCATAATCGTCATGCCCTGTTTCTTCAGCGCCTTTTCGAGAAATGCAGAGACATCGGCATCCTCCACCGGCACCACCCGGTCGAGCATCTCTACCACCGTCACTTCCGCACCCATATCATTATAGAAACTGGCGAATTCGATGCCGATCGCGCCCGATCCGATCACCAGCAGCTTGCTGGGCATTTCGGGCGGCACCATCGCGTGGCGATAGGTCCAGATGCGCTTCCCGTCAGCAGGCGCAAACGGCAGGTCGCGCGCCCGCGCGCCCGTGGCGAGGATGATGTTCTTCGCGCTCAGGACGTCGGCCTTGCCGTCCTTCGTCACGGTGATCTGGTTGGCAGCGGTCAGCTTGCCCTCGCCCATAAACACGGTGATCTTGTTCTTCTTCATCAGGTGGGTGACGCCCTGGTTGAGCTGTTTGGCTACCCCGCGCGACC
>JBBSCC010000003.1:0-58324 GCA_038250735.1 Sphingomonadales bacterium
CGCTCTATGCGCTGCGCGCACCAAGCCTGTAGTCTTGGCCCTTCGGGTGACGATCGGGAGCGTGTGAGAAAATGAGCGGGATTTTTTAGGGACGCACTCTTTCCCGCGCTGCGCGCTCCTTGAGGGTGCGGCGTTTTTGGGCTGACCCGCTGGCACTCTTGCCTCTCTCCTGGCCGGCCGGGCGGCGGCTGCGCCTTCACTTCGACGGGCGGCGCAGCGCCGTTGGCGCGACCGCCTGGTCTTCGCGCTGCTTGCCGCCACGCCGCCCGCCTGCGTCGCACCGTGCAAGGGTGCCGTTTCTTAGTTGGCCGCTGCGCGGCGACGGTGTTGCGATGATGCGCGACTGACGGTGGTCGGCGCGGATGCGCCGGCGTGTTCGTGGCCGTCCCCGAAGAGGGGGATGGGCGGCGCTTCCGGCTAGGCCCGCCGCGCACAGGCGCAACCCGCAAGCGGGTCTTTCGCTGTGTTACAGCCTTACAGGTGCGCCTGATCGCGGCGGGCCTCTTGGTCGCTCTTTGCCGCCCACCCCCCTCTCCGGGGTCGTGTGGTTTTTAAGGCGAGGAGGCAGTGATGGCAGAGCGAGGCAGGACACGGCGGACCAGCGGCAAGGGCAGAGCAGACAGCGGCGCGCCGCGCGCGTCGCTTTATGACGAGGTGACGGCGAAGATCATCGCCCAGCTTGAGGCGGGGTGTTTTCCGTGGGCGCAGCCATGGGGTTCGGCGGCAGCCGTGCCGGGATTGCCGCGCAACGCGGTTTCAGGGCGTCCCTATTCGGGCGTCAATGTGCTCATTCTGTCGGGCGCGGTCATTGAGTGCGGTTACCCGTCGCAGGATTGGCTAACCTTTCGGCAGGCCTTGGCCGCTGGCGGGTGCGTCCGCAAAGGCGAGCGCGGGCAGACGATCTTTTATGCCGACCGCTTTACGCCCGAGGACGGGCGCGAGCCGAGCGGAAAGGCTGGCGAGGGTGCGGACGGCGAACCCCGTTCGATTCCGTTTCTCAAACGCTTTGTCGTGTTCAATGCGGCGCAGTGCGACGGCTTGCCCGAGCGGCTGACCGCCGACCCGACGCCGTTGCCCGAGCGGGAGCAGCATCAAGAGGCAGAGGCGCTGATTGCCGCGACAGGTGCGGATTTTCGCATCGGTGGCGCGCGGGCCTTCTATGACGTTGGCGGCGATTATGTGCAGGTGCCGCCGCAACCGGCTTTTACCCATCAGATCGATTTCTACCGGACAGCCTTGCACGAGCTGGGCCACTGGACCGGCAACAAGGCGCGGCTGGCGCGGGACCAGTCGGGGCGGTTCGGTTCGGCGCTGTATGCCCGCGAGGAACTGTGCGCCGAACTGACCTCGGCGTTCCTGTGCGCCGCGCTCGGTATCGTCCCGACCGTGCGCCACGCCGATTATCTCGGTTCATGGCTGGCGGTGTTGCGCGCCGACAATCGCGCGATTTTCAAGGCGGCGAGTCAGGCCAGCAAGTCCGCTGATTTCCTGTTGGCGTTCGTTCGTGAGAGCGAAACCGCCTTGGCGCGCGCGGCATGAGCGCCGCGCCATCCCCCCGCGACCGGCTGGCGTCCGAGCAGACCGCCATCGGCGAGCAGACGCTGGTTTACGGCGTTGCGCCGATCACGCCGCGCGACCGGCTCGTCATGCGCGCCAACGCGCCGATGGAGCCGCGAAAAGCCCAGCGTCCCGCCGATCACGGCCTGTTCGACACCAATGCCCGCAATCAGATCGAGATGTTTTGAAAGGATTTTTGCCATGCAGCTACTCACGCAGGACCAGCGCGCGCGGTTGATCGCCAACGGCTTGAACCGTGGCGATCATGTGCCGGTCGTCAAATTCTTCAATCCGGTCGGGTCGGGCACGTGGTTGTTTTCCGAACTCGACGCGGACGGCGACACGCTGTTCGGGCTTTGCGACCTTGGCTTTGGGTGCCCCGAAATGGGGTCAGCCAGCCTGTCCGAGATTGCGCGCGTCCATTTGCCGTTCGGCCTGACCATCGAGCGCGACCTGTGTTTTGAAGGGTGCTTCCCGCTGACGGTTTACGCCGACGTCGCCCGCCAGTGCGGCGGCATTACCGAGGATTCGGCGCGGCTTGAGGCCGCAGCTGCCGCCCGCGCCCACGAAGATTCAGCCCTTCCGCCGCCTTGAGCCTCCCCAAGGGACTCAGGGCAGCGGCAGACCCCGCACGGTCACCCCGACCGTGCGGACAACCGGCCCCATTCTCACCGCCCGCCAAGATGCACCGAGAATGGGGCCAACCAATCGAAGGAGTAAGTGCCATGAAACTTGACCATATCGCGCTCGACCGGCTTTCGATTTCACCCGCCAATATGCGCGGCGGCAAGAAGCCGCCCGACATCACCGGCATTCTGCCGTCGATCCGCGCGCGCGGCATCATCATGCCGTTGCTGGTTCGCCCGAACGGCAGCGCGGAGACGTTCGAGATCGTCGCAGGAAGCCGCCGCTTCCTCGCCGCGCAAACCGTGGCCGATGAAACCGGCTGTGCCGAGCCGGTGCCGTGCGCGATCATGGAGGCGGGCGACGATGCCGCCGCGCTGGAGGCCTCGCTGATCGAAAACCTTGCGCGGCTTGCGCCCGACGAAGTGACGCAGTGGGAATCGTTCACGCGGTTGGTCAAGGAAGGCCGGACGCCCGACGAAATCTCGATGACGTTCGGAATGCCCGAACTGACCGTCAAACGCATTCTGGCGCTGGGCAATCTGTTGCCGCGCATCCGCCAGCTTTACCGCGCCGAGAAGATCGACGCGACGAGCGTTCGCCATCTGACGTTGGCGACCAAGGCGCAGCAGAAGTCATGGTTGGCGCTCTATGATGACCCGCAATCGTCCATCCCCAAGGGCCACCAGTTGAAAGCGTGGCTATTCGGCGGCGCATCGATATCGACCAGCGTGGCGCTGTTCGATCTGGAAACCTATCAGGGCCGCATCGTCAAAGACCTGTTCGAGACGGACGGCTATTTCCGCGACGTGCGCGAGTTCGAGGACGCGCAGCGCGCGGCGATCGAAGAGCGCAAAGCCGCCTATCTCGCGGAAGGGTGGAGCGATGTCGTCGTCCTGCCCGATGGGCAGTATTTCCACCGCTACGACTTTGCCGCGACCCCGAAGCGCAAGGGCGGGCGGGTCTATGTGACCATCGCCCATAATGGCGAAGTGGCGTTCCACGAGGGCTATCTGACCGAGCGCGAAGCGCGGCGCATCGCCAAGGGCGACGCGCCCGAGGCGCCGACGAAAACCGCCCGCCCCGAAATCACCGCCGCGATGAACCAATATATCGACCTGCACCGCCATGTGGCGGTGCGGTCGGCGCTTGCCGCCGATAGCGGCACGGCACTGCGCGTCATGGTCGCGCATGCGATCTGCGGGTCGCCCTTGTGGGGCGTGCGGGTGCAAGACCAGCGCAGCCGCACCGAGGCGATTACCGAAAGCATCGAGACGAGCGTTGCCGAAGCGCGGTTCGACGAGCGGCGGCGCGCGGTGTTGGCGGTGTTGGAATTCGACCCCGACGAGCCGAGCGTCACCTTGGGCCATGAACCGAGGAACGGCGTGAGCGCGCTGTTCCAGCGCTTGCTCGAATTGCCCGACGCGGTCGTCATGGAGGTGCTGGGCGTCGTCATGGCCGAGACGCTGGCGAGCGGCACCGGCCTTATCGAAACCATCGGCCTTCACCTTGGGGTGAAGATGGCCGATTATTGGGTGGCGGATGATGCCTTTTTCGGCCTCATGCGCGACCGCGAGGTTTTGACCGAAGTGCTGCGCGAGGTTGGCGGCGATACCGTGGCGCAGGCCCATGCCGCCGAAAAGGGCAAGACGATCAAGGGCGTCATCACTGACTATCTGACCGGCGGCAATGGCCGCACCAAGGTCGAGCATTGGGTGCCGCGCTGGATGGCGTTCCCGCCATCGGCCTATACCCAGCGCGGCGGCGTGGCGACGGTTGCCGCCGCCAGCCGCACGGCATGGCTGGCCGAACCCGAAGTGCCGTTCGATCCTGACCCCGCCGCTGGCGCGGCAGCGATGGCGGAGGACGGCGATACCGATACCGCCGACGCGCTTGAGGAGATCGAAGAGGAGCGCCTTGCAGCGTAAGCGACGGGCGGGCGGACCCTATCCGCCCGCCCACGTCGTCCCCGTGCCGACACCACAAAGCCCCGCCCGGCAGAGCCGGACGGGGCTTGATTCCGGGTCTGTTGCGTCGTGAATGGGCATGAACCTGACCGGAGGAGGCAGAGGCCAAGCTCCAGCGGCGAACAGGCTGGCTGATCGGGCAGTACGGGATGCCGAACTGACGGACTCCGTTCGCAGCCTTCCTGCGGTTCGTGCCAGCAGCCTTTTGACCGGCCACTCCGAACTCGGGCGAAGGGCGTTTCCATTCACGGCATAGTCGGCTGATTGTCGCATCTTGGTTCAGCAAGTCCGGGCGATCAGCGTTGCGGTCTTGGTCGCCAGCCAGACATTGAACGCGCCAACCGATCCTCGCCAGACATCCTTGCGAATACTGTCCGGAACCCGCGCTCACCCACGGCCTCGTCAATGGCTTTGGTTGGCAGCGGTCGGCTTCGCCTCTTGCGCTTTGCTGCAACGGCGGCCCGAAACTTTCTTCCCCGGCGGCGCTGCGCTTGCCTCCTCGCGGAACAAGAAAGCCCCCGTCCGCCGTCCTCCACTGCGTTCCGGCCTTCCAGGTGCAGCAGCGCAAGCCCCTGCCTGTAACCAGCCATCGAGACCGCGAATGAGCGCGGGGTTCGACCAACTGGAAGGAATTCAATCATGGCAAATATCGGCACATTCAAAAAGTCCGGCGACACCAACTACACCGGCGAGATCGTCACGATGAGCTTGCAGAAGAAGAACGTGCAGATCGTCGCCGAGGAAGCGAGCGAGAATGAAAACGCCCCCTCGCACCGGGTGTTCGTCGCCAAGGCCGAAATCGGCGCGTGCTGGCAGAAGACCTCGAAGGAAGGCCGCGACTATCTCTCGATCAAGCTCGACGATCCCAGCTTCAACGCCCCAATCTTCGCCAGCCTGTTCGCCGACGAAGATGGCAAGACCTTCAACCTGATCTGGTCACGCGCCCGCACCACGAACGGTCACTGACCCTCGCACACCAGCCCCGTCCGGCTCTGCCGAGCGGGGCTTTGTGGTGTTTCGCACGGACCCGTTCAGCGGTCGCCGTGTTCAGGTAACGCCTGGAACCCGGCGTATTTTCGCGCGGCCATTGGCCTGCGCGACTCTGTGCTTGCGGCAGGGAAAGCAGCATGATTGAGGGGGCGGATGGACCAGCGCCCGCCATCGCCCTGCCAGAAAATCTGCAAGCTGGAACCCGGTGCCAGCGTCTGCACCGGCTGCGGTCGCACCCTTGGCGAGATCGCCGAATGGGGGAGCGCGACCGCCAGCCGCCAACAGGACATCGTCCGGCGATCTTCGGCCCGTAAGGGAAGCACCGCGTCCCGTCCGGCCTGAAACCTCAAATCCCCAAGCGCACCCAAAGCCCTTTATTGCCTAAAGCCGATAGCCGCTTTGGGTGCGCTTGTCTTAGGGGATTTGTCTGATTTGTCTTTAATGCAGGATATGCCTAGCGGCGCGTGTTGTCTTACATTGCCCGTGTTTCAGCGATGCTTCATCCGGGCATGATCGATGGCGACAAATCCGAGACCGACGACGTCAATGCTGAGCGTGCGCGTCGAGACCGAGGCGCTGAGGGCGTTCGACAGCGCCGCCGTTGGGCGCGGCGGACGCAGCGCGCTGGTGCGGCAGATGATCGAGCGGACGCTGCACGAGAGCACCGGTCGTCCACACATCGACCGCCCCGAGGGCACGGCGCACAATCGGATTTCGCTGCGGTTTATCGACGTTGAATTGCTGGTGATCGAACACCGCGCGGGCCAGCGCTCGACCGATCGCGCCGGATGGATCAAGGCGTTGGTGCGTCGCCACCTGGCGCTCAAATCGCGCGTCGATGACGGGCTGCTGGCCGAACTCGCGCCAATCCGAATGCAGTTGCTCCGCATCGGGCGCAATCTCAATCAGGCGATGAGGGCCGCTAACGCCGCGATGCTGGAGTCCGGCGACAAGCAGATCGAACCCGAACTGCGCCGGATCGCCGACATGCGGATGGAGATCGCCGAACAGGTGACGGCGGTTGGCGAGGCCATGCGCGGTGATGCCAGTTACTGGACGGTAGCGGATTGATGGGACTGGAATCCGCCTTGTGGGAAGCAACGCGTCCAGCCTTCCGGGTGCGCTATATTCATGACCCATCCAGCACACTGCGTGTCCCGCTCTATGCCAGCTATGGCGTCGCCACCGGCCCGACTGCGCGCGCCAAGCTGGCGCGGATCGTGCGCAAGGCTCCCGAGGTCGTGGTCAAGGTCACGGGCCGCCAGCGCAGCGGCAGCCATGTCAAAGCCCATCTCGATTATATCGGGCGCAAGGGAGAGCTGGACATCGAAACCCGCGATGGCGAAATCCTGACAGCCAAGGAGGATATTGTCGAACGTGCGGCGGAATGGAGCGACACGCTCAACTGGCGGTCGCGGCCAACAGTGTCGTCAGTGTCGCTGATCTTCTCGATGCCCGCAGACACCGACCCCGGTAAGGTGCTGGGAGCCGTCCGCGCGCTCGCCCATGCCGAGCTGAGCGACAACCACGATTACGTCCTGGCACTCCATACCGATACGCCGCGCCCGCATGTCCATCTAACGGTGCAGGCCGAGGGGCTGGATCGCAGGCGGTTCAATTCGCGTCCGGTTCAGCTCAATCGCTTCCGCGAACGCTTTGCCCGCGAGCTGCGCGCACGCGGGGTTGCGGCCGAGGCAACGCCGTGGCGGGCTCGCGGACAAGGGATTGCCGGTTCAAGCATGGCGCTGGTCAAATTACGGGCGCGGCTTCGCACCGGGGGGAGTCGCCAGATAACGGACGCAGATCGTCGCACCAACGAACAGGCCATCGCGGTTGCGCGCGGTCAGGCCGAAATTCCGGCGTTCATTCCCAATGGCAAAACACGTTGGCAGCAAATACGTCAGGCCTACGGCCAAGCAGCGGCGGCGCTGGATGCGACCGGACAACCAGACGATCAGGCACTTGCTAATGACGTTCGTGGCTTTCTCGACAAGCATCCCGACGTGACGGCCACGCCTGAAATCTTTGCAGCGCGCCACGCCCGAAATCTGCAAACAACGCGACCGAAGCTCGAACCTCCAGCACCTGAGCCTTCACCCATCGAGCCACGGCCAAGGCGGTAAGGATCGCGGGTTCCTATTTTCGGGTCAGAGCTGTCACGGTTCCGGTGGTGCCCTTGAGCGACATTGTGAAATCCACCTTGTCGCCGACCGCGACGCCGGTAAGCACTTCGGGCTTTGCAGCAAAACCCATCTTCATTGCGGGCCATTCAAGTTCAGCGATCGGGCCGTGATCGAGCGTGATCTTTCCCGCAGCCATGTCGATAGCTGTGACCGTGCCGCTGCCCTTGGCCATCTTAGCCTCTGTGGACATCTCCATGTCACCCATTGCGTTGGCCTGGGCTTCCGATTTGGGCACTTCGGCAGGGCCGCCGCAGGCGGACAGCGTAAGCGGCAGCGCGAACAACGTGGCGATCAAAACTGGGTTCTTCATATAACGGCTCCTTGTGATTAAACTTTGGGGCGCGGTTTGCGCATAAGCAGATAGGCAGCAGGGATAATGAGCATCGACAAGAGCGGCGCGGTCAGCATCCCGCCGATCATCGGTGCGGCAATGCGGGTCATCACCTCCGAGCCAGTGCCGGTGCCGATGAGGATCGGGAACAGGCCTGCGAGGATAACGGCAACAGTCATCGCCTTGGGCCGGACACGAAGCAGTGCGCCTTCGCGCACGGCGGCTTCGACATCTTCCGGCTTATGGTCTGCCAGTGCGTGTTTGAGGTAGATCAGCATAATTACGCCGAACTCTGCCGAAACCCCGGCCAGCGCGATGAACCCGACGCCAGTTGCGACTGACTGGTTATAGCCGAGCAGATAGAGCAGCCAGACTCCGCCGGTGAGCGCGAACGGCAATGTCACCATGATGAGCGCGGCTTCGTCCCAGCGCCGGAAGGTCGCATAGAGCAGCGCAAAGATGATGAGCAATGTCGCTGGCACGACGATCTTCAACCGCTGGGTCGCACGTTCGAGGAACTCGAACTGCCCAGTATAGGCAACGCTGATTCCCGGCGGCAGTTTGACCTTTTGAGCCACAGCCCGTTGCAGATCACCGACAATCTCGGTGAGCGCACGGCCCCTCCCGTCGATATACACCCAAGTTGCCGGGCGACCGTTCTCGCTGCGTAGCATCGGCGGGCCGCTGGTGATCCGCACATCGGCGACCGTTCCTAGCGTGATTTGCTGGGGTGACGGGGTCAGCACCGGCAGGTTGATGATGTCGTCCAGACTGTCTCGGATTTCGCGGGGATAGCGCACATTGATCGGGTAACGCGCCAGTCCTTCGACGGTCTGCCCGACCACTTCGCCACCCAGCAGACTTGATACCACGGCCTGCACATCGGCGACATTCATGCCGTAACGCGAAGCGTTTGCGCGGTTGATGGCAACGTCGATATAGCGTCCGCCAGACAGCCGTTCGGCCAGCGCCGAACTGATCCCCGGCACGGTCTTCGCCACAGCCTCAATCCCACGCGCGGTACGGTCGATCTCTTCGAGGTTCGCGCCCGACACCTTGATACCGATGGGGCTTTTGATGCCCGTCGCCAGCATGTCGATGCGGTTGCGGATCGGCGGTATCCAGAAATTCGCGAGACCGGGGACTTTGACGACATCATCGAGCGCGTCGATCAGCTTGTCCTGTGTCATCCCTGCGCGCCATTCGCTCTTGGGCTTGAACCGGATCGTGGTTTCAAACATTTCGAGCGGAGCCGGGTCGGTCGCGGTATCGGCACGGCCTGCCTTGCCGAACACGCTTTCGACCTCCGGCACGGTTTTGATGAGGCGGTCGGTTTGCTGGAGCAGCATCGACGCTTTGGCGGTGGATATCCCGGGCAAGGCCGATGGCATGTAAAGCAAATCGCCTTCGTTCATTTGGGGCATGAACTCGCCGCCGGTTTGGCTGATTGGCCACAGGCTCGAAGCGAAGACGAGGCCGGCGATGAGCAGCGCTTGTTTGGGTTTCTGTAAAACCCAATCGAGGGCGGGACGGTAGATGCGCGTCAGCCAGCGGTTGATCGGATTCGTGTGTTCGGCGGGGATTTTGCCCCGGATGAGCCATCCCATGAGGACGGGAACCAAAGTGATCGAGAGCAATGCCGCTCCCGCCATCGCATAAGTCTTGGTGAACGCAAGCGGGGCGAACAGTCGCCCTTCCTGACCTTGCAGCGAGAAGATCGGAATGAAGGAAAAGGTGATGATGAGCAGGCTGAGGAACAGCGCCGGGCCGACCTCGGCCGCTGCGTCGGTAATCACGCGCCAGCGTTCGTTGCCCTTCAGCTCGGCGTCCGGGTGATCCTGCGACCAACGTTCGAGATGCTTGTGTGCATTTTCGATCATGACCACGGCCGCATCAACCATTGCGCCAATGGCGATGGCGATGCCGCCGAGAGACAGGATGTTGGCGTTCAAGCCCTGCACGCGCATAACTATGAATGCGATCAGGATGCCGATAGGGAGGGTCAGTACGGCGACGAGTGCTGAGCGGACGTGCCAGAGGAACAACGCGCAGACGAGCGCCACGACCGCAAATTCCTCGAATAGCTTTCCAGTCAGGTTCTGGACCGCGCGGTCGATTAGTCCCGAACGGTCATAGGTTGTGACGATCTCGACGCCCGGCGGCAGGCTCGCTTTCAATTCGGCAAGTTTGGTACGGACGCCCTGGATGACATCACGGGCATTTTTGCCCTGTCGCATGACGATGACGCCGCCCGCGACTTCGCCCTCACCGTTGAGTTCAGCGATCCCGCGCCGCATGTCTGGACCAAGCTGGACGGTGGCGACATCGCCGACCGTGACCGGAATGCCGCCCGCAGTTTTCAGGGGGACCGCGCGGAAGTCATCGAGCGTTTTCAGATAGCCGGTGGCCCGAACGATATACTCGGCCTCGGCCATTTCCACGACCGCTCCACCGGTTTCCTGATTGGCGCGTTTGAGCGCATCGCTGACATCGTTTGCCGTCACACCATAGGAGGCGAGCTTCTGCGGATCGACGACAACCTGATATTGCTTGACCATGCCGCCGATGCTGGCGACCTCGGCGACGCCCGGAACGGCCTTCAGTTCGTAGCGCAGGAACCAGTCCTGAATGCTGCGGAGCTGCGCGAGATCGTGTCGACCGGTCTTGTCGACCAGTGCGTATTCGTAGATCCAGCCAACGCCGGTGGCGTCGGGACCGAGTGAGGCGGTGGCACCTGCGGGCAGCCGACCTTGAACCTGGCTTAGATACTCCAGGACGCGGCTTCGCGCCCAGTAAAGATCGGTGCCGTCCTCGAAGAGAACATAGACAAAGCTGTCGCCAACGAACGAGTAGCCGCGCACGACCCGCGCGCCGGGAACCGAGAGCATTGTTGTCGTGAGTGGGTAAGTGACCTGGTTCTCGACGATCTGCGGCGCTTGTCCTGGATAGGTGGTGCGGATGATGACCTGTACGTCCGACAGATCGGGTAGGGCATCGACCGGCGTGGTTCGAACAGCGCCAACACCGATGATCGCCAGCACAAGTGCGCCGACAACAACGAGACTGCGCGCCTTCACAGAGGCGCGGATGATCGCTTCGATCACTTTGCTGCACTCAGTGGGCGAACGGCAATGCCGGTCAGACTTGCTTCGGAATCGAGCAGGAATTGTCCCGATGCCACCACCTTTTCGCCTTCGCGCAGCCCTTCGAGGATTTCAGTCTGGCCGCCGCCCTCGCGGCCTGTGCGAACTTCGGCCGGGTGGTAGCGCCCATCCTTCGAAGTCAGCATGACAATCGCGCGCGTGCCGGTGCGGATCACCGCTTCGCTTGGCACCAGCAGTGTCGAACGGGCATCGCCGCCAAGCCCCACTAGGGCGAACATGCCGGGCCGCAAGCGCCCCCCACGATTGGCGAGTTCGATGCGAACGGTCAGCGTCCGGCTATCAGCTTGTGTTGTCGGCAGGATGGCGATGACGCGTCCGCCGAATGTCTCGCCTGGAAACGCGGTCAATGTGGCAGTCGCGCTTTGCCCCGCGCGCACGCTGCCCGCCTGCGCTTCAGGAACGGCAGCATTGAGCCAGACCGTGCCGAGGCCGGTGACTTGCGCGAGCGTCTGGCCCATTGCGAGCGTCACCCCCGCACGGGCATCGAGTGTCTGGATCACGCCGCTGATCGGGCTGGTGATCGTGACCGTGCCGTTCGTGCGTCCGCTGCGTTCGACGCCCGAGATGACCCCATCGGACATGCCGAGCAGGCGGAGCCGTTGCCGGGCCGCTGCTGTGAGTGACGCATTCCCAAGTCGCCTGACGCTCAGGAACTCAGTCTGCGCGCCGCCCCATTCCGGGAGCTGAATGTCGGCGATCGGCGCACCTGCCCGGATCACGTCGCCAGGCGCACGGGCATAGACGCGCTGCACGAACCCGCCCGATCGCGCCTGGATGATCGCGACGTCGCGCTGGTTAAAGTCGATGCTGCCGGTCACATTGAGGCTAGATGCCAGCGTGCCGATTTTTGCGGCCACGACGCGAATGCCGAGGTTCTGCATTGCTGCCGGATCGATGCTGACGCCGGGCGACGCGCCAGCGGTGCCGGCATCTGCGTATTTGGGCATCAGCTGCATATCCATGAACGGCGATTTGCCCGGCTTGTCGAACTTCTGGTTCGGAAACATCGGGTCATAATAGTAGAGGACTTTGCTGCCTGTTTCGGTCGTCGTCGAGGTGGTGCCGCGTTCACGTTGCGCGCCGATCCAGTATCCGCCTCCACCAGCCAGAACGACCGCGACCAGTGTGATGGCGCGAAGGCGCGCAGCCTGTGTGGCGTCAATGCTCATCGGTCGTCCCCCGCATAAGTAATTGTGATCCGCACGGCGTCGCGAGCCACATCGGCTTCGCGGTCGAGCAGATCGACCTCGGCTTCGGCCACTGTAAGTGTTGCCAGCAGCGCTGTTCCGAGATCGGTCTTGCCGGCCGCATAACTGTCGCGGTCGAGCAAGGCGCGCTGGCGCGCCAGTGGCACGAGTGTCATACGCGCATTTTCCAGGCGTTGATGGTGCATGGCGTGATCGGCGAGGTCGGCATCGAGCGCCGCTGCCCATTCGCGCTCTGCGGCGATACGGTCGAACCGTGTGCGTTCGGCCTCGCTGGCGGCCGCCGCAATTTTAGGGTCTTGGCGGCGCTTGGCAAACAGCGGCAGGTCGATGCTGACCCCGACCGAGACCAGATCGCCGTAAGCAGGTTCGCGGCGACCGTAGGATGCGCTGACGGTCCAATCGGGATGCTTGTCGGCGCGCGCAAGCCGCGTCTGTGCTTCGGCAGAAAGTGTCGCTGCATCGCGGGCGCGGAGAGCAGGCAATGCGCCGAGCGATACGCGCAGACGCACATCATCAACAGACAGCACGGGTGGATCACCCGCAGTGTGAGGGTCGGCATCACCCGTAAACCGGCTCAGCTTGGCTTTGGCGCGCGCGACTTGCGACACCAGCGCGGCGCGGCGGTCGGTCACTTGGGCGCGCAATTGTGCCGGTTCGAGAGCCTGGCTGGGGCGCGCGCTGCCTGAGGCGAGGCGGGCACTGACAGTCTTTTGCAGATCATCGAGACTGCCATCGAGCGTCTGCAACAGGGCTAGGCGCTTTTGACCGTAGTAAAGGTCGATCCACGCCAGCGCGGTTTCGAGCTGCACCGAGCGGGCTTCGATCAGGCGGTCAGCTTCTGCCACGCCGACGCCGGCCGCCGCCATAGCGGCACGGGCATGACGTTTGGCCGGGTTTGTAAATTGCTGACTGACGCCAATGGTCGTCATCGTGAAATTGTCGCGGTTGAGGCGTCCCGCATCCGGTCCCGTGACTGGAAAATCCTTGATGCCGAAATCCAACGTCGGGTCGGGAAGCCGGTCGGCAGCGATGGCGGACGAACGCGCCGCTGCAACGCTCGCTTCGCGCCCGCGCAGGCTCGGTGCTTCTCCCGCCCGTTTGAGCGCAGCGTCGAAAGTCATCGGATCGGCAAATGCCGCGCCAGTCCCTAACGGGACGATGACTGCACATGCAGCCATCCAAAACATCTTCATCGTGAAACCCCTTGGTTGAATCGCGCAAGCGGGCAGGTGGCTATGTCAGCCGCCCACTCCACTTAGGTTCAGCCAAGCAGCGAGGGTGGGTCTGGGTCCGGCGCGATGTCGCGCCCGGTCAACACCGGCGTCGTGGGCCAGGTCGCCGCAAAGCGTGGCGGCATTGGTGAAGCAACGACATCGGAATTAGTGCCGAAGTCCGCGACAGCCGAACAACCTGCCATGGCAAAGCAGCCCGCCGTCATATCCTTGCACGGCGCTTTACCCTTGCCTGCGTCGCGCATCGCGTTGCAGTCGGCCATGCCGTCCATTGAGGTTGCCGCCGTTTTGACCATCTCCTGACACGGCGTCGAAGCGCGCGCGACACCCTGACCCGCTAGGCCAATAATGACCGTGAGGAACAACAGGTGACGGATGAACCTCTTCAGCATCGGGCTTGGGTGCGCTGGGGCATGACGAAAGTCAATTCGGGCAGACGCTGCGATGGGTTACAATTCAACGCGGTTCAATCTTAACGAATTGGCCACGACCGTGAGTGACGACAGAGCCATTGCGGCACCTGCGAACATCGGTGACATCAAAAGACCTGTGACCGGATAAAGCACGCCTGCTGCCACGGGCACGCCGATGCCGTTGAACAGGAACGAGAAGAACAAATTCTGCCGGATGTTGCCCATTGTCGCCTTCGCAAGTTTCCTCGCGCGGACAACAGCGGCGAGATCGCCTTTGGTGAGCGTGATCCCCGCGCTTTCGATGGCGACGTCGGTGCCGGTGCCCATCGCCAACCCAACATCGGCGGCAGCGAGCGCAGGCGCATCGTTGATGCCGTCGCCTGCCATGGCGACCTTCGCGCCTTTGGCTTTCAGCTCGCCGACGATCCGCGCCTTGTCTTCGGGTTTGAGTTCGGCGTGAACCCCATCAAGTCCGCCAACAGCGTCGGCGACGATCTGCGCCGTCGTAGGATTGTCGCCGGTTAACATGACCACGCGCAGGCCCTGTTCACGCAGCGCCTCGATCGACTCCTTTGCGTCGGCGCGGATCGGATCAGCAACAGCGATAAATCCGGCGAGCGCGCCATCGACGGCAATAAGCATGATGCCCGCGCCTTCGCGTCGCTTGGCCTCCGAGGCATCGAAGAGTGGGTGCGGATCGACGCCTGTGTTCCGCATTTGCGCTGAGTTGCCAATCACGACCCCGCGGCCTTCGACCTTGGCGCTGATGCCCGCGCCAACCTGCACTTCGAAGCCTTCGGGTTCGGCAAGCATGAGGCTGCGTTCCTTTGCGGCGGTCACGATTGCATGAGCGAGCGGGTGTTCGGATCGTGCCTCGACCGAAGCAGCCAGTCTCAGAAGCTCGTCCTCCGTCAGGTCGCCGACAGTCTGAATGCCGACGAGCTTCGGTTTGCCTTCGGTCAGAGTTCCGGTCTTGTCGATGAGCAGGGTATCGACACGCTCGAACGCTTGCAGTGCCTCGGCGCTTTTGACAAGGACACCCGCCTGCGCGCCGCGCCCCGTGCCGACCATGATCGACATCGGTGTAGCCAACCCTAACGCGCACGGGCAGGCGATGATAAGCACGGCGATCGCGTTGAGCAGCGCGTGACCAATGCGCGGTTCGGGACCGACCACGCTCCAGACAATGAATGTCACGATGGCGATCAATATCACGAGCGGCACGAACCAGCCCGATATTCGGTCAGCAACCGCCTGGATCGGCGCGCGGCTGCGCTGCGCGTCCGCGACCATACGGACAATGCGCGCCAGCATTGTATCGCTGCCGACCGCTTGCGCTTCCATGACGAGGCTGCCGGTGCCGTTGACCGTACCGCCGGTGAGCGCGGCAGCCGCTTCCTTGGTTACCGGCAAGGGTTCGCCGGTCAGCATCGACTCATCAACCGAGGACCTGCCTTCGATGACGACGCCATCGACCGGAACGGCTTCGCCAGGGCGGACGCGCAATCGGTCGCCCGTCACCACTTCGGCGAGTGCAATTTCTGTCTCAGTGCCGTCCGCCGCAATCCGCCGCGCCGTTTTCGGCGCAAGGTTTAGCAGTGCACGGATCGCCTTTCCGGTTGCCGCGCGTGCGCGCAATTCGAGAACCTGACCAAGCAGCACGAGCGCAACCACCACACCCGCCGCTTCATAATAGACCGGCACCATGCCGCGCATCTTGAACGTATCGGGAAACAAGCCCGGCGCGAGCGTTGCTACGAGACTGTAGAGGAATGCCGCACCGACACCGATCGAGATCAGGGTGAACATATTAAGGTGGCGCGTCTTCAGCGAGGTCCAGCCACGCGAGAAGAATGGCGCGCCTGCCCAAAGGACAATTGGCGCAGCGAGCGCGAGCTGAATCCAAGGTGAGAACGCCGGGTTGACCAGATGAAGCCCCAGCAAGTCGTCTCCCATCGTGAGAATGAGCAGTGGCACCGCAAGCACCGCCGACGCCCAGAACCGTCTCGTGAAATCGACCAGTTCGGGATTAGGGGCGTCGTCGAGCGATGGTGCTTCGGGTTCGAGGGCCATCCCGCAGATCGGACACGTGCCCGGTCCCTCTTGCCTGATTTCGGGATGCATCGGACACGTCCAGATGGCGTCTGGCGTCGCAGCCACCGGCGCGGCAGCAGCAACCTCTAGATATTTCTGCGGGTCGGCCATGAACTTGGTCCGACATCCGCCCGAGCAAAAATGATAATCGGTGCCGTTCACGATCGCATGATGCGCCGTTTTTGTCGGGTCCACCGTCATACCGCACACGGGGTCGAGCACCTGACCCGCCGGGTTACTTTCGTGGGTATGGGCGTGCACCATATTCAGTCCAATCTTTTACATCGCCATCGGCGGCTGTAGCGTTCCGAGCCACGCCACGAGAGCAAGTATCGTTATGGCCAACGCGATTTCGATCGCGAGGCTCCTTCGCAAATGCCCCAAAGCCGAACCTGTATCGCCTTCCATGACCGCAGCGGCAAACGCCAGGGTCAGCCGGTAGCGGTTCACAGCCGCCAGCCCCAGCATTGCAGCGAACAGGACGAGCTTGACCAGCAGCAGTTGCCCATAATCTGTCTCAAGTGCCTTTGCAGCATTTGCTGGACCAACAAGCACCCAGCTGTTGATCAGCCCTGAGATGACGATCAGCCCCACGATGAACGAACCGACGAGCGAGAAGCCACGCAGGACGCGGTGGACCAGATACAGCCGCTCGCTCGTCGTCGCTTCCCTACGTGGCATGACCAGCCAGATGAGTGCGGTAAGCGCCCCAACCCAGCCGCCAGCAGCAAGCAAATGGACGACGTCTGCGATCAGCTGCACATTGCCCTGCGTGCCTTCGCCCGCAGCGCCATGGCCAGTCCATGCGAGTGACCCGAGCGCCGCACCCGAGGAAGCAGCGACCAGCATCAGCCACCACGCCCACCTTGCACGGCCCAGCAGAAGCGCCGCGACGAACGTCCCCACAAGGGCGACGACCCGGACCTGCCATGCTCTGCCCATCGACGTTTCGGTGATCATGCTCTGCACCGAAGCGCGGTCGATATCACCAATCGGGACGCCAGCCATCGCGGCTGTCATCGCAACGATGCTCAAAATGGCGAGCCCAATCGCAACGACAGCCAGAACTGTGACCATCGGGCGGAACGGCAGGACCGCGCCGGAAACCCGCTCGGCACCGCGTAGGGCGTAAATCCCGAACAGCGGCAACCCGAACAGGACCATCAGGGTCACATATAATAAGAACCTGATGCCGATTATGGCGGTGTCGGCCACCAGCCTATTTCACCGTGAAGCTGTAGCTGCCCTGCATGCGGTGCGTGTCGGCACCGGCCGCGTGCCATGTGACCTGATAGGTGCCCTTGGGAAATGCGCGCCCGGCAGTGAGCGTCATCGTCTTGCCGTCGGCGCTCCAGCTCGTCTTCATCCCGGTCAGCTTCATCGGACTGTGCGACGCCATGCCAGGCATCCCGGTCATGACGACATCGGCACCCGAGAAGGTCGGCACCGGCTTCTCGTTGAAGGTGATGCTGACCTGGTTTGTCGGCGCAACCGCGGCATTCGCGGCAGGGGCTGATGTGACGACCTTGGTGTGCGCCAGTGCGAGCCCCGGAAGAGCAAGTGCAACGAGAGCAGCGGCTTTGAAATATTGACGCATCGGTTCAGCTCCTTTGTGGATCAACAGCCTATACGCGGCCAAAGGGTGCACCCCTCATATGAGGGACATTGCCACACACCGCGTATAGAGTGCACGAGCGGAGGGCATGATGACCGATATCGACAAAATTCTGACAGGCATTCGGAGCTCGGCATTGCCGCCGGCTGTGCACGCGATCGATGGTGCCTCGCTTGCGCGGGTCGCCCATACCCGCGCAAGCGAGGCGCGCAGAAGCGGCGCGCTGGCCGCCGTCGGTGCACTGGTGCTCGGGGTTGCGGGGAGCGCATTTCCGACGTCGCCAGTCGAGGCATCACCGAGGTCGGTTGGTTTTGCGACGCCGCTCGCGCCCTCGGTCCTGCTGGCCGGCTGACATGACCAGCGCGCGTCGCCTGCTCCTCATCGCGGTCATCGCATTCGCAGCGGCGGTGGCCGGTGTCTTCATCGGGCGCGCGTTGCTGCCGAAGCCTTCGCACACGGGTGCCGAACTTCACGCGCTGCTGCACCAGGAACTCCAACTTGATGTCGCCCAGCAAACCCAGCTCGAGAAGATCGAGCGCGATTTCGCGGTGCGTCGCCGCGCACTCGAACTCGAGCTTCGCGCCGACAATGCCAAGCTTGCCGCCGCGATCGAGGCCGAGCATGTCTACGGCCCGCGCGTCGCGGCCGCAATCGATGCGTCGCACATCGCGATGGGCGAACTGCAAAAGGCGACGCTCGAACACGTTTTTGCGATGCGCTCGATCCTGAAGCCGGGTCAGGCCGCCCGGTTCGATGCTGCCGTGGTCAAGGCGCTGACCGCCGACGCAGGGTGAGCCTTTCGCTCGACGGGGCAAGCGATGCCGAGCTCGTCGCGCTCGCGCGCGGTGGCCAGCAGGCAGCGTTCCGCGCGCTGACCAATCGCCACCGCGACGCGGTCTACCGGCTGGCGCGAGGAGCGGTCGGCGACGCCGATGAAGCGCTCGACGTCACGCAGGAAGCCTTCATCTCGGCGTTCGGCGCGATCGGCCGATACGATCCGGCGCGTCCCTTCCGCGCGTGGATCGCGCGCATCACGCTGAACAAGGCGCGCGATGCGCTGCGCCGCCGCACGGTCCGCCGCCTGTTCTCGTTCGCACTCCCCGAAGACGGTCCCGACCCGGTCGATCCGGCCGTGCCCGCCGACATCGTCGTTGCCGATCGCGAGGCATGGGCGCGCGCGCAAATCGCGATTGCCGCGCTTCCGCCTCGCCTGAAAGAAGTGCTGCTTTTGCGCACGATCGAAGACATGACGCAGGCGGAAGTCGCAGCGACGCTCGACATCTCTGAAAAGGCGGTCGAGACGCGCCTCTACCGCGCGCGGCGGACGCTGTCGTCGATCCTTGAAAACAATTGAGGGCTAGCGAGCGCGCGTGCGTATCACTAGCATGATCGACACTGCTTTCTCAAAAACCCTGGATCGTCGAAACCTGCTACGCGGTGCCGCCGCAATCGGTGGGACGGCGGCGCTTGCCAGCTGGTTCCCCGCCTGGGCCCAACCCGTATCCGTCGGGACCGTCCCGCAACTCCCGACCGTCTCTGGACCCGATGTCGCTCTGCGGATCGCGCGCCAGACGATGATGATCGATGGCAAGCGGATGCGAGCGATTGGCCTCAACGGCACCGTGCCGGGGCCGTTGCTGCGGTTGCGGCAGGGGCAGAAGGTGCGGCTTGCGGTGACCAACGACCTCGACGAAGATTCCTCGGTGCACTGGCACGGGCTGCTCGTCCCGTTCCAGTATGACGGCGTGCCCGGCGTCAGCTTTCCGGGCATTCGTCCGCGTTCGACGTTTGTCTACGAGTTTCCGGTCATCCAGTCGGGCACCTACTGGTATCACAGCCACTCGGGGCTTCAGGAGCAGGAGGGCCTTTACGGACCGATCGTCGTCGATCCCGAAGGAACGGACCCAATCGCGTCCGACCGTGAGCACGTCATCGTGCTGTCGGACCACAGCCCGCTGTCGCCCGAAGCGATCTTCCGCAACATGAAGGTCAACCCCGGGCACTTTAACATGCAGCGCCAGACGCTGTCGGGACTGCTTGGCGGCAAGGATCAGTCGCTCAAGGACCGCATCGACTGGGGCAAGATGCGCATGGACCCGACCGACGTCGCCGACACTAATGGCTCGACCTACACATTCCTGGTCAACGGTCACGGACCGGGCGACAACTGGACGGCGCTGTTCAGGCCCGGCGAGCGCGTGCGGCTGCGGATCATCAATGCCGCCGCGATGACGCTGTTCAACGTGCGCATCCCGGGCCTCCGCATGACCGTGGTGCAGGCCGATGGGCTCAACGTCCGCCCTGTCGAGATCGACGAATTCCAGATCGGCGTTGCCGAGACCTATGACGTGATCGTCACCCCGACAGACGACCGCGCTTACACTTTCGTGGGCGAAGCCGCCGACCGGTCGGGCATGGCGCGCGCCACGCTCGCGCCACGTCCCGGCATGGCCGCGGAGGTTCCGCCACTGCGCGCCCGTCCGCTTGCCGACATGAAGGACATGGGCATGGGCGATATGGGCGATATGGACATGTCGGGTGGCGGATCGATGGCGGGCATGGACCATGCCGTGATGGGTCACGGCAGCGCGCCCACGATGGACATGTCGGCTTCCGCGACACCCGCTCCAGCAGCGACGCCCGAGATGGACATGTCCGGCGCCGCGCCGGCAGCAGGTGCGGCGATGGCGGACATGGATCATGGCGGCATGACCGGGATGGATCATGGCAGTATGAAGATGCGTGACTTCTCGGTCGCGCCTCAGGTCAAAAAGGGGCCGGGCGTCCAAACCATTTCGCCGATGCCGATGGACCGCATGGGCGAGCCGGGCCAGGGCCTCGGCAACGTCGGGCATAAGGTGCTCACCTACAAGGACCTGATGGCCGTCGACCGCAACCCCGACGTCCGCGCGCCCGACCGCGCGCTCGATATCCACCTGACCGGCAACATGGAGCGTTTCATGTGGGCGTTCGACGGCGTGAAGATGTCGGATTATCACAGCCCCATACCCTTCATCGAGGGTGAGCGGGTTCGCGTGAACCTCATCAATGACTCGATGATGAGCCACCCGATCCATTTACACGGGCACTTCTTCGAACTGGTCACCGGGCACGGCGATCACGCGCCGCGCAAACATACGGTCGTCGTCCAACCGGGCGGCAAGGCAACATTTGACCTGACGGCAGATGCCGTCGGCGACTGGGCTTTCCACTGCCATCTGCTTTATCACATGCACGCCGGTATGATGCGCGTAGTCAGTGTGCGGCCGCGCGGGACGGCGTCGTGATCCGCGCTGCGGCGTTGCTCGCTGGCGTTGCCGGGCTGATGTTGGCGTCGCCGGTGTCTGCGCAAGCGATGCAGGGGATGGACATGGGCGGGATGAAAATGCCCGCAAAGCCGAGGGCGAAGCCCGTGGCCCGGTCCCCGAGGCCATCGCAGCCAACCCGCTCCAAGGCTGCGGCAAAGCCGCGTGCCCGTGCTAGTAAGGGCACGAAGGTGCCCGCGCCAAGCAAACCATCGCCGGCTTCCAGTGCGATGGGCAACATGGATCACTCGGGCATGCCGGGGATGGACATGGCGACCCCTGTGAGTAGCGCCGGTTCGGCGGACACATCCAATACGATGCCCGGCATGGATATGTCAGGCGCGCCCGCCATGCCGGGCATGGAGATGAGCGGCACGTCGCTGCCAGCTGGCATTGCGCCAGCCCCGGCACCGCCGATGGATCATTACGCCAGCCGCATCTTTCCGGCCGCCGAGATCGAACGCGCACATCGCCAGATGATGAGCGAGAGCGGCGCGCAAACATTCGGCTTTGTCATGTTCAACCTTGCGGAATACCAACCGCGTCGCGGTCGCGATGCTTTCCGCTGGGACGGCGAAGCATGGTATGGCGGCGACATCAACCGGTTCACGCTCAAGACCGAAGGCGAGGGCAAATTCGGCGAAGGCGTTGAGGCTGCGGAAGTCCAGGCGCTCTACAGCCGGGCGGTCGATCCCTATTTCAACTTGCAGGCAGGTGTACGCCAGGACCTTGGGCGTGGTCCGCGCCGCACCTACGCGACGGTGGGCTTTGAGGGCCTCGCGCCCTACTGGTTCGAGGTAGAGGGCGCGCTATTCTTGTCGGATAAGGGCGATGTGCTGGCGCGTGCCGAGGGCTATTATGACCAACGGATAACGCAGCGGCTCGTCCTGCAGCCGCGTGTCGAGCTCAATTTTGCCGCGCAGGACGTGCCCGCCAGCGGCATCGGTGCCGGTTTATCGACGGCAGAGATCGGCCTGCGGCTTCGCTATGAAATCAAACGGCAGTTCGCGCCTTACATCGGCGTATCGTGGGAAAGGCGCGTCGGCGCAACCGCACGGTATGCACGTGCGGCAGGCGACGATGTTACGAGCAGCGGCATCGTCGCGGGAGTTCGTTTCTGGTTTTGACGCGGAGCTTTATTCGGCTTGGCGAACTTGAAGACGCGGGGGCGTAACAGAAGGATGACCACTGTGAAGATCAATACATTGATGATCGCTGCCGCCGCTCTCGTGGCGTCGCCCGTGCTCGCGCAAAACCACGACCATGCTGCCAAGCCAGGCACGATGCCCATGGCAGGCATGATGGCGGACGATCCCGGCAACCCCTATCAAAATGCCGAGATGGACATGCATCACAAGATGATGATGGCCAAAGCGGGTGACGCATCGGAGAAGTGGACGCGTAAGATGATCGAGCATCATCGCGGCGCGATCTCGATGTCGCGGGTTGCGCTTGCGCGCGCGACCGACGTCGAGACCAAGCGTATGGCGCAGATGACGATCGACATGCAGACGCGCGACATCGCAAAATTGCAGGGCTGGCTCCGCAGCCACGGCAAACCGGCGCAATAACGGATAAGGGAGATTCAAGCTGAAAACCGCTCGTCTCCGGGTTCACGTTGCCGCAAGTCGCGTTCACAAGTGGCTCGCGCTGGTGATCGGTTTTCAGCTTATCTTGTGGTTTTCGAGCGGTGCGTTGATGAGCTTCCTGTCGATCGACAAGGTCCACGGCGATCACCTCGTTGATCGCAAGACCGTCGCGGCTCTTCCTGCGAACGGTCGTATGACTGACGTCGCCCGCATCGTCCGCGCGGTCGATGGTCCGGTCGAAACTGCCACTTTGCGCATGCTTCTCGGTCGGCCTGTCATCGAGGCCGTGACGCCCAAGCGCACTTGGCTGTTCGACGCAGCTGATGGGCGCGCACTCGGGCAGATCAGCCAGCGCGACGCGGTGCAGATCGCAGCTTCCGCCTGGCGAGGCGAGGGTCATCCCGCCGCGTCGGTGGCCGCCATTACTGATGAAAGTACCGAGTATCGTGGTGCGCTGCCAGCGTGGAGAGTGGCCTTTGCCGACAATGATCACACGGCAGTGTTCGTTGCTGCCGAGACTGGGCGGATCACGGCGGTGCGAACTGGCACGTGGCGGCTCTATGATTTCTTCTGGGGACTGCACATCATGGACTGGCAGAACCACGAGAATTTCAATTCATGGTGGCTGTTGGCGTTCGCGATTGGCGGGCTGGTCATGGGGCTCGCAGGCACGGTCCTGCTGTTTATGCGCTGGCCGTTCAAACGCCGACGCAAGAGGCTTTCACAGTAGTGGCCCGGTTGGTTCTCCGCCTTGTCCTGCTGGCCGCCTTCATCGGCTTCACGGTCAATGTCGATGCCGCTTGCGCGACAACTGCTGTCGTAGCGCAAGTCGGTAGCGATTGCGGCGACATGAGGGGGATGGATCATCGCCAGCCAAAGCCCGATCCCACCAAACAGCGTTCGGCAAATTGCCCCTTTGCCTGTGTGGCGCTTGCTCAGGGCGAGGCGCGCGCGCCAGCGATGGTGCTGCAAACGCCCGACAGTGTGCGTCCGACGCTCGCCGCCGGAATGGGGGGGCTTGGTCGACAGGCCGCCGGTGCCACCGCCGCTGGTACGACGCTAACACATTGAAATAATGGAGAATGACAAGAAGAAAGCAATTATCCTGGGCGCGCTTGCGCTCGCACTTCCCGGCATCGCTCATGCAGCCGAAACGCCCGCGCCCCAAAAGGAGTGCTGCTGCAAAAAGGGCGAGGACGGAAGATGGCCTGCTGCAAGGACAAGGCTGAAAAGCCTGGCGAGCAGAGCCATGAAGGACATGATATGTAGGGTATGAACCACTAAAATCGTGCCGGGGGATGGGGAACCGTCTCCCGGCACGCCAAATGTCGCAGGAGCTTTGTTATGTTCAAAAAATTCGTGCTCGGGCTTGCCCTGATTTCTGCGCCCGCGCTCGCCACTGGCGACATCGTCATGCACCGCGATCCCGGCTGCGGGTGCTGCGAAAAATGGGCGCAGCAAGTGCGTGCGGCTTTCGGACGCAAGGTACAGATCGTCAATGACAGCGAACGCGGCACCCTACAGCGGAAGGTCGGGCTGCCGACCAATCTGGCTTCGTGCCACACTGCCTTGATCGACGGCATGGCGTTTGAGGGACATGTGCCGGTCGCCGATATGAAGCGCCTGCTTGCCGAAAAACCTGCGGGCGTAAAAGGCTTGGCGGTGCCCGGAATGCCGCTCGGTTCGCCCGGTATGGAAGCCCCCGGCTATCCCAAGGATCACTTCAACGTGATGGCTTTTGGCGGCGGCAAGACGAGGATTTTTGCCCAGCATTGAGCGGTCCGATCGCTTCAGCGTGCCCGCCCTTCGCGGCGGAGTGCCTGATCCTGCGTGATTTCCCGGACGCGCTGCGCCTGTTGGCTACGAACCTGCATGACGGCAATCTTGTCACCGCTGGCAATGCGACGCGCAACCTCCTGACGTCTGGCCTCCACCTCTTTTGAAGCCTTGACCGGATCGTCTGAATATTTGGCGCGGGCGACCGAGATTGTTTGGGCAACAAGACTTTGCGCGCGCCGCAGTTCGGGATCGCGCGCATTCTGGTCATGGGTCTGGCTCAAAAATCGTTCCGACAGTTTCTTGAGCGTTGTCGTCGCATCGGACGGTTGGGGTGGCATGTTGCTCGGCGCTTTGGCTTCGCTCCGCTGCTGGCGTTCGGCGAGCCGGGTTTGCAGGCGGACAGCTTCGGCTTGGACGACCTTCGACGGTGCGTAGTTCTCTACCGACAGCCCTTGAGCGGCGGCAGCGAGATAGGCCGCCTTTTTGAACGCGTCGCCGCCGTTGACCCGGATCGACGTCCAGCCATTGGCTTTGGCGATCCGCACGATATCAGGAAGCGCGTCGATATTGCTGGTCTTCAGCCGGTCGGGTTCGAGCCGGACGATCGGCTTGGTGTCGTCTGAAGTCCGATAAAGCTTGTTGCCGACGCGCAGGAATTTTCCGGTGAGATCATCGGTGATGGTTGGTGTTTCGGCTTTGCGTCTGGGCATCGCCGCTGCTGGCTTGGTCGCATCCCGCTTTGGCGTTGCCGTGCGGCTTTTTCCAGAAGCTGTGGTTTCGTCGGGTTTATCAGCCATGTTCGTCGCCTTCCTCGATAAGTCCGCAGACATTGCCTTCACGGTCCAGCGTCAGCATGTCGGCGAAGAAACTCGGACAATCTTCGGTCAGGATGTCATCCTGCGACATCGGCCGCGTTTCGTGTCCGGCAGCCTCTTCGTCGGTCATGTCGCGGAACGCTTGAACGGGTTCGGCAGTGAGCGGCGGTTTGGCGATGGGTTTCACCGCCGGGGGTGGAAAGGCACGGGCCTTGAAAAAGCGACTGCTGAAATAGGCGATCTTGGTGCCGATGATCGGCGCAATGCCACCGCGCAGCAGGATCAGCTTGTCAGAAGGAAACTGCATCAGTTCCTGCGGCAACAGCAGTGCGCGGCGTTGTTCGGAGATCGACTTCGAGCGGTTGGCGAGCAACCCGTTGATCGTCAGCGATTTGGTGACGCTTGCCTGCCCGACATAGCCTAGCCGCTCGGACAGGTCGTTGGCGACGCGCAGTTCCTTGGGCGTGAACGCAACCTCGACGCCGCAATTGGCGACGATTTCATCGGCGACATGCTCGCCGTAAACGCCGCGCAACTGCGACCGCGACTGGATGACGGGCAAGAGCCGGATGCCGTAGCCCGCGACATAGGAAAAGGCGCTGGCGATGACCGAGGCGCGGCCCAGCCGGGCAAATTCATCGAGGATGACCAGCACCGGCACGGCGGTGTTTTCATCGGGCAACGAGCGCACATTGAGGTCGATGAGCTGCTGAAACAGCAGATTGTAGAGCGGCGCGATCCGGTCGAGTTCATCGGGCGACACGCCGAGATAGATCGACATGGGACGCGAACGAAGCTGGCGAAGATCGAAGTCGCTGGTTGCCGTCGCGGCATCGACCAGCGGATTGAGCCACAGGCCGAGGACGTTGGTGATCGTCTTCTTGATGTCGGCGAAGCTGTTGTCGGACCCACCGGCAAAGTCGGCGAGCGCCGTCCGGCACGGTATCGACAGTTTTAGCCGAGGATTTGCCAGTTCCTTCTTGAAGAAGACCCGCGCATCACCATCGGTCAGATACCGATAGATCGCCCCCATTGTCAGTGGCTCGTCGCTAGTTTCGGCGAGCCATGCCCCGACGCCCGCAAAGCCGGTGCGCGCGCCGTTTGCCCAAAAGGCTTCGCCATGGTCGGGCGCAACGAACAGCATCGTCGCGATCTTCTGCAATTCGATAATCACATCGTCAGGGTCGCTGCGGTCGATATAGGCCAGCGGATTATAGCGTGCGGTGCGCCCGTCTCGGTCGGTCGGGTTGAACAGATAGACTGACTGGCCGTAATGCGCTCGGAACCCGGCGCTCGCATCGTAATTTTCCCGCTTTACGTCGAGAACCACCACCGATCCCGCCCAGGTCAGCAGATTGGGAATGACGATCCCGACGCCCTTGCCCGAGCGTGTCGGGGCTTCGACCATCACATGCTCGCTGCCGCCAAAGGTCAGAAACCGCCCGCGCTTGCGACCAAGCACGATTCCCTCACGCGCGCGAAAACCGTGACGCTTGATCTCGCGCTCAGTGGCGAAGCGCGCGGCCCCGTGGAGCGGCGCGGCGCGCGCCCAGAGGGCATAGATCAGGCCACCCAGGAGCAGGCCACCGCCGATCAGCCCGCCTGCCATCGCGCGGATGACCTGAGGGTCGCTGCGATAATACCAGACGAATTGCGGCATCTTGAGCGGATCATAAGCAGTAACGGGCAGGCCGAGGATCAGCCATCCGATCATGCTGGCAATGGCGAGCGCGATCAGCACCCCGAGCGGGACGCCGATCAGCAATCTTACCGCGCCGCCCTCAGACGGCGTGCCTGCCCTCTGGGTCATAATAGATCTCCGTCACGCGAAATTCGCCGCCCTCTTTTTTGGTCTGCACCACGACATCGACGAGCATCTTGAGCAGCGCGCGAATGTCATCGCGCGCGAGGTCGGAGCCGCCTTCGCTTTCCTTCACCAGCAGAGTCAGTTGCTCGAACGCCAGTTCGGCGGAGTCGGCGTGGATGGTGGTGATCGAGCCGGGATGGCCAGAGTTGACGTTGCGCAGATAGAAGAACGCCGTCCCGTCGCGCAGCTCCTGGAGCAGAATGCGATCGGGGCGCATCCGAAGCGCGCTTTCGAGCAGATGTTTCGCCGTGACATGGGCGGTGCCCTGGCCGTCCTTGGCATAGAGCATGTGGACGACGTTCTTCTGCCCGACGACCAGCTCGCGCGTGTCCTCGATCGTCAGCAGTCGTTCTCCGGGCGGGATGAGCTGGATCAAGCCCTTCGAGAATGTGGTCTTGCCTGAGCCTGTCGCACCGGAAATCAGGATGTTGAGCCGCGCCTTGACCGCGCGTTCGAAGAATTCGACGTGGCGACCAGCGCGGAGCAGTGCAAGCAATTCAAGCTCCTGCGGGCTGACCTGCTTTTCAGCGATCCGGGTATCGCGGAACAGGCCCGCCGCTTCGAAATCGGCGAGCGTCATCGTCACCGACGATGGCTTGCGCACGGTAATTGAGACGGTTTCGTCGGGAACAACCGGCGGCACGACAATCTGCACGCGCTCTCCGGTCGGGAAGATCGTCGAGACGATCGGGTTTTCGCGGGTGACGTCCTGGCTGGTGTACGCGGCAGCGGCGGTTGCCAGCGCCATCAGCGTCTTGAAATCGAGCGATGGCTCGCTTTGCCATGTCCAGCACCCGCGCCGCTCGATACCAACCTCTTGCGGGACGTTGATGACGAGTTCCGTGACGGTCGCGTCATCGAGATATTTGCGTAACGGCGATGTCACGCTGTCGAGAACCGCTGTGTTTTTGCCCGGCGCGGCCATTAATTTAGCGCAAGGCCATAGACGGTCGAGAAGTCAAAATCCTGCGCGACGGTTATCCCGACATCCTCGCCCTGGTTTTTGCGGAGTACGGGCCTGATTTGCGCGTTCTGCTGCAAGATCGTCGAAGCCGCATCGGACGGGACGCGGGTGGTGTTGGGAGCAGTATTACCGATCGCTTGCGAGCCGACCGTTGCCGCATCTTCGACCAGGCTGAACAGCAGCGCCGTGCCGAACCGCTGCCAGAAGAAGGTATCGACCCGGCCATCCACTCCGCTGCGCCCGAGGGCGTCGGTTGCCGGCGATCCGACATCGATCGCAATCCCGCGCGGCGTGACCGCGCGGGTCCACAGGACGAACAGCCGGTACTGCCCGCGATTGAGGCCGCCCTGATATTCGCCGACGATCTTGGTGCCCTTTTCCATCAGGACGACACGGCCGTTGTCCGAGTAGACATTGCGCGGAACGATGCAGCTCACATAGCCGGGCTGGCTTGAGTCCATCGCCGATTGCAGCACGCACGGGATGAAGCTGCCTGCCGTGATCAGGAAATTGCGGTCGGGCAGCGCGCGCGCCTGCGTTTGCCCGATCACCGAACCGCGCCGCAAAGTGTCGAGCGTGGTCGGCTCTCGTGTGGCAGGTGTCGCGGTGCGACCTAGACCGTCCGCATCGCCATAAAGCGGGCTGGCGAGGCCGTTTCCGCGCTCGCCGCCATAAGCGATCAGCGACGACCGGCGTGCCGCTTCGCGCAGCGCCTCAGCCTGTGAAGGTTGGCGGGGCTGCATCGCGCCAGCAGGCGGCGGTGACGCCGTGCCTTGCGGGCCGATCGCAGGGACCGTTGGCCCACCCAGCGGTATCGGGGCATTGGGATCGGTCGCTGCACCCGCGAGCGTCGGTGCGATCACGGTGTTCGGATCATATCTCGCGGGTTCTAGCGCGGGCTTGGGTTTGACTGGCGGCAGGTCGGCATTGCCAGTCAGGCCGGTTCCGAGCGCCAGCACCGTGAACATCACCGCGCCAGCGGCGGCGGCAAAGCCGATCATCTTTTTGGGGTCCATCGTTGTGCCGGGCATCGACGGCATTTTGCTGGCGCGTTCGGTGGCAGGAGCGCGGTCGATTTCGTCGGGATCGGGCGTCTGATCGACGGCGGCACGCGGTGGCGTGACGGGCTCGGACATCATTTTCTCTCCCCGTCAGCGGGACTCGCGGTGCGTTCGACAATGCTCGACGCGGTGCCGGTCTTGGGATCGCGCCCGTAGAAATCCCTGGCTTCGTTGAAGACGCACAGCACTTCCTTGCCACGCCGCAAACGAAGCTGGGCGAACACGCCGTGGATTACGACGAATTCATCGCGGACATCGAACGGGACGATGCTCTCGCTGCCGTCGGGATTGATCGCAAAGAACGCGGGTAGTTCGCGCTGGTTGGGGAAGCGCAACGCTGTGAACTGGCCGTTGTCGGTGATTTCGGAAGGCTGGATCGCCGACGAGCCCTGCACACTGTAGGCGAGGTTCCGCTTGCCTTCGAGAACCGCCAGATCGAGTGCCGAGCGGATTGCGCCCGATTGCAGCGCAACCGCCTGGGCATAGGCGGCTTGCGTTGCCGCCGCTTGTGCAGCGGCCGCTTCTTCGCGTGGATAGCGGAAGACGACCTTGAAGAAGGTATCGACCGCGTGCGGGCCGATCCCGCCACGCCGCGCCGAAAGCTCGAAGGTGTAGGTGCGATTGCCCGAATTCGACCGCGTGATTACGATTAGATTGGTCGCTCCGGCCAGTTCGCGCGGTTTGATGAACAGCGAGTTTTCCGCCGGAGCCACTTCCCACGACACGGTGTCGCCGAGTGCGACATGCTCGACGCGCTCGCCTGGCGAGAACACGATTTGCGTCGCCGAACGGAAGACGCCGACGACACGGTAGACCTGGACATCGCTGTAGATCACTTCGCGAATGCGGCTGTCCTGTGCGGTCGGGCGCGGCGTTTCGCTGGCGAGCGCCGGGCAGGTGGCGCACATCAGGACGATGGCCGCGAGGCGGTTGCTGCGCGTCATTGCGTCACCTCCAGATCGGCGCGGTAGCTTTGCACCTCCAACCCCAGAGGGTTTTTGAACCGCTGCTGTTCGGTCGTCGGGGTGTCGGTGGTGTCGTAGGTGATGGTCGCGATGGCCGGGGTATCGGTCGTGGACGTGCCGCGCTGGAGGGTCTTGGTGAAGCGCACTTGCGCGACGTTCTTTGAAACGAAGGTCACCGATTTGATCGCCACGAACACCGTGTCGAGGTCGGTGAAGACCGCTTGCGGCGACTTGGGATTGTCCTTGCTGTAGAATGCCGTCCAGCGCGCCTGTTCGTCGCGCGACGACATCGCCAGCACGCCGTCGAAGAATTCCTGGCGTGCCTGCGGTATCCAGCCCTCGCGATTGCGCACGTAATCGGCGAGGAAGTATTTGGTGACAGCCTCGCTGTACGAGACTTGCCGATCGCCGGTCATCCCCGAGGTGATCTCGCTGGCACCCGTGGCCCGATCCACGGTAATGACATAGGGGGCGACGGTCTTGAGCGGGGTCAGCATGGCGACCGCCGCGACGCCGGTGATGGCAAGCGCGCTCGCGATGCCCGCGACGGTCCATGCCAACCGCTTCGACCGGTTCGCCGCAATCAGCCGGTCATGATCCCAGCTCGCGGCTTCGGCGAAATAGGACTTGAGGTCTTGTCTGTCGGTGACGCCGCTCGCCATGACCTTCAGCAGCTCCGATAGGGGGTTTGTGGGGTTGCGCTGCTGATCGGCGGCACTTGAGCGGCAGGCTTGGCGTCGGGTTTGCCGGCATTGGGCGCGGACGGCGCTTTCTCGGGGAACACATCGACGCCGTTGCGTCCTTGGACTTGCCCTTGGCCCGGTGGTTGGCTCGCGGGCGTTGACGTGCCGGTGACCGGATCGACAGTCGGCAGGATCGAGCCATAGGGATTGGCCGGACGGCGCTGCTTGCCATCGCACTTGGCGAGCTTCGGCGATTTCGGGGCGGCGATCAGTGTCGCTTCCGGCGCGATCAGCGCCAGTCCGACTATGATGCTCATCACTGCCTTACGCATCGCTCTATCCTTGTGTTGTGCCGCGACTGATCGAACCCGAGGTCCGCATCCGGGCGATGCCGCGCGCGAACCCGCGTTCGATGGCGCGGCTGGTCGCCTGTGCGCCGGTCGCGCCGCGCCCCACGACGAACCCGCCTGCCGCTGCGATGGCCGATGCGAACTGGTTGGCGAGCGCGGGACCGCCACCGCCGAGCGAGGCGGCGAGCATCGGGATTTGCAGGAAAAAGAAGAAGCCGAGCGCGTAGAAGGCCAGCGCCTTGATCGCGACCATGCCGATTTCATCATTTTCCGAGATGGTGGCGATGATCGTATCGCCGGTTTGCGTCAGGAACAGCGTCAGCACGAGCGCGAACACGATCAGCATCAGATAGTTGATGCAGGCGCCCAGCCAGGCGAAGAAATAGCCGCGCGTGGATTCGAACAGCAGCGCCGCCACAAACAGAGGCCCAACCACCGCGAGCAATGCCAGCGCGAACAGGCCGAACGCGCTGATCACGAACCCGATGGCCGCACATAGCAGCGTCGCGACGATGACCATCACCACGAGGAAACCCGAAAACACGGCATAGCCAATGTCGGGCAGCGCGCCTTGGGTTTGCTGATATTCGGCCGCGATCTTGCGCATCGTGTTGGCGGTCTCGAAGCCGGTGCCAGCCAGCTTGTCGTAGAAGCCGCCAAGCCCGCCGACATCGGCCCCGCCGAGCGCGGCGGCGAACTGGCTGGGTAGTCCACCGAGCGCAAACATGCCGATCTGCGTTCCGTAGAGCGAGGTGACCGCGAAATAGAGGAACGCGAGCTGACAGCCGCGATAGGTATATTCGCGGAAAGGATATTGCACCGCGCCGCGCATGATCGCGTAGCCGAGCAGCGAGATGTAGATTACGATTCCGACGCGCAGCGCGGGTGCCACGATGCCGATCACCGCCGCATATTTGCCGACGATCGCCCCCAGCGCAGTGTTCAGCGCCTCGAACATCGTGGTGAAGACGTGATCGCTGAAATCCATGGCGGCGCTCAATTCCCTCGGGTTGCGTTCATCGGGCGATCTGGAGCTGCGATTTGGCGAAAGCCGCTGCCCGGCAGTTGGTCGTTACGACGGCTGGCTGCGATGCGGTTGGGGCGCTCGATCCCGACCACTCGCGACAGATTTTCTGCATCGGCTCGATCTCGCCAGGGTGCGCGACGTAATATTGCCAGCTTCGGGCAGGCATGTTGGCTTGGGGTGCCATCTCGCTGCACCCCGTAATCAGCATCGCGGCCAGAAGGGCGGCGGCGCGCATGGCTACTGGCCCTGATAATAGCGGCTTGCCGTGTCGAGCTTCTGGGCCAGGGCGGCCTGTCCAGCCGCTGCCCGCGCCCGTTCCTGGGCCTGCTGCTGCAACGCGATTGCCTGCAACCGGAGCTGATCGTTCTGCATGGCAGCGGATTCGAGCTGCAACCGTGCGGTCAGGTCGCCGACTTCCTTGGCGGTCGTCGCCGTGGTCAGGCGACTGCGGAGCTGGTCGAGGCCTTCTGTCCGCGACGTGACGGCGGCACCGATGTTCTCAGCGAGTCCCGCCTGAATGCCGATATTGCGGGCGTTGAGATCGAAGGCGGCGCGGGTGCTATCCGAACCCGAAAGCCCTAATTGCTTGAGCAAGTTGCGGTAGACCGCATCGGCCTTGGCGCGGCCTGCACCAACGACGTCGAGATTGCCGGTGCTAAAGCCTTCGAGCGACCCGCCCGAAATATCGAGCTGGCGCAACGCATCGGATTTGAGTTGCTGTGCCAGTTGCGGAATGTCGGTGAGCCGGTTCAAGTCCTGATAGAGCTTTTGCGCTTCTGCAATCTGCTGCTTGCCTTGCGCGACGATCTGGAGCGCCTGACGCACGGCGTTGATCTGCTGGATCAGATTGGCGCTGTCATGGACCGGCATTCCTTGTGCGAATGCTGGTATCGGCGCGGCGACCAGCAGCGCCACGCTCACTATCTTGGCTATCGTCTTCATCGGATTTCCTTTCGCTGTCAGGTCAACTTGGACGCCTCCGTTGGTGGAAGAGCGGGAGCCAGACGGCGGGATCGCGTCCCACCTCGGCAATCACGTCATCGGCAACAGCCGTGGTTTCGGCGCGACCCGACAGCACTGCGAGCGCGTCATCGAGACCGGAGAGGTCGAGTTCGACGACCACGCTGTCATGTCCTTGCTTCACCAGAAACTTGTGACTTTCGGGTGCCAGATCTTCGCGTACCAGTCTGAATTCGGCGTCGGACAGCGCGAACCCGTCGACATAATCGCGTCGCGCCCCGAACGGATTGGGCAGCATGATCTTGGTGGCGACCTGTTCGAGGATCGAATGGCTGATGTCGCTTTTCAGAGCATCGGCGGGCGATTGCGTCGCGAACACCAGCACCGCGTTGCGCTTGCGGTAGGTCTTTAGGCCGTCTTGTGCGAAACGCCGGAAGGCGTCATCGCCCAGCGCCTTCCAGAATTCGTAGATGCAGATGATCATCCGTTCGCCGGCCAGCAGCCGGTCGATCCGGTGGAACAGATAGAGCATGACCGGCGTGCGGATGTCGGCATTGTCGAGGAAATCGGTCATGTCGAAGCCGATGAACCGCGCATCGAGCGTCATACTGTCATCCGCGTTATCGAACACCCAGCCTAGCGCGCCTTCCGACGTCCATTTTTCGAGCCGCGCGCCGACCCCGCTGGCATCCTTCATCCCGAGCATCGAACGGAGCGCGCTTAGCGAACGGTCGGCAACGGGGAGCTTCATCACGGCATTGATACCGTCTTCGATCAGGCGTTCCTCCTGCACCGAGATTGGCTTGCCGTCGGCGCGGACGAGCTGGCGGATGAAAATAGACAGGAACGTCTTGTCTTCGGCGCGATCGGTCACGGCTTTTAGCGGTGAAAAGCCGGTGGCGATGCCGTTGTGCAGGGCGAGGTAGGTGCCACCGCTCGCCTGCACGAAGATTTGCGCGCCGCGATCCTTGTCGATGAAAATTTGCCGTGCGCCGGTCTTTTCGGCCTGCGCCATGAGGAAGTTGAGCAGCACGGTCTTGCCGCCGCCCGACGGTCCGATGATCAGCGTATGACCAAGGTCTCCCTTGTGGAAATTGAAGAAATACGGGCTGCGAGCGTTGGTTTTGAGCAACGCCACTGCGTCGCCCCAGTGATTGCCGGTGGCACTGCCCGCCGGAAAGGTATGGAACGGCGCGAAGGCGGCGAAATTGAGCGACGTGATTGGCGCGGGCCGGGCGCGCCATGCGAAATTACCGACGAGCTGGGACCAGTAAGCGGCTTCGAGCGCAGCGCCTTCGCGTGCCGCGACCATGCCGGTGTCGGCAAGCGCCGCGCGAGCGACCGAGAGATGGTCACGCAGCGCCTTCATCGAATGGGCATAGACCGCGAGCGTGAAGTGATGATCGCCCAGCACGAAGCGGTTCGACATCAGGTCGTCACCGGCATCGATCAGCGCATCGGCCTGGCTGACAGCCCGATCGCCCGCGTTTTCCATCTGCGTCATCCGCAGCCGGAATTTCTCCGTTGCCGCCGCTCGGCCGAGAAAGGTGAAACTCTGTGTCAACACGAACCCGAAATCGACTGACAGCAGCGCCTCGAACTGGCGCGGCGTGGTCTGTGCTGGATATTCGCGAATGCCGAAGATGCCACCGAACGCCGACGCATCGGCGTCGCGGACTTCGATGGTTTCGGCTCCGAAGATGGTGCGCGAGCGGTAGAGCGCACCGCCCAAATGACCGCGCACGACGGGGACACGACGGTGACGTCCGGTCATCACCATGTCGGCCACTTCCATCGTCTCTGAGAACATGAGGCCGCGATGCTCGTAGATCGCACAGCGGCGCGGTTCGCAACGCGCCATCAGCTTCTCGAAATCGCGTGCCTTGTCGTCGAGCAGCTCGATCAGGGATTCGTCGATCAATGGCCCTTGTTTGGGTTGGCCCGACACCTTGCGCTTGAACAACTGAATGATCTTGTCACCGCCCGTGGCGCCGGGACGGATAACCAATGTCGCAAAGAAGCGATTGACGAACATCCGTTCGCGGTTGACCCGTCCGAAATAGGCACGGTCGAGATCGGCAGCGAAACCCGATTTGAATGCCCCACCGGGATATTGATCGACCCGCATCCTGATCAGATGCGTCCAGATCGACAGCCGTTCGTCATGCAGGTTGCGGAGCATCCCGTTGAGCTTGGTATGCCAGTCGTTCAAATCGCGGACATCGGCGGTCTCGAAGGCCCGGCCTTGCAACTCGAAGGTCAGCATGATGTCGCCGGAATCGAGCGCCACCATCTCCACGTTGACGTGGCGCGCATAGGGCAGGAATTTTTCCGGGCTCGCCTCGCGTTGTGCCACCTTCAGCGGCACGGCCCCAGAAACGAGGGCGCTGGGGGCGAGCAGCCTAGACATGACGCCCGAAGCCTTTGCGGCGCAGGCCCGAGAGCGGCAGCGGCGAATAGCTGCTGCCGCCCCAGAACGCCCGGTTGCGATTGCCCGCCTTGGTCCGGCCCCACAGGAACAACAGGCGGAAGGCGTTGACGTCGTGGCGCACGATCAGGCGCGAGATCGAATAGCCGAACGCCACAACGAGTGCCGCATAGATCGGACTGTTGCTCCAGATCAGCACCGACGCGCTCGAAATCAGCAGCAACACAGCCGCCTCGATTGGGATGCCCGCCCACAGCGCCGGGCGGGTCACCGCGAGGAACAGCGTGTTCTTGGTCAGGGTTTCGGCGTCGTCGGTCATGGCGCTATCCGGCAATCGCGCCGACGATGGCGTCTGCGGAAAACACGATGGCAATGCCGATGATCACGGTGACCAGCACTGCCGTCGAAGCCCGCCCGGTGAACCAAAGCAGGCCGGTGACGATGACGGCAATGACGGCCAAGGTGCGAAGCAGAGTCGACGATAGCAGGGCGCGGACTTTGCTGGCGAAGCTCTCCAAATTCTGCGCATAGGCGGGATCGGGGTTGGCGAGCGTAACGGCCATCGCCGCCACCAACGCGATGCTCCAGATGATCGTGTTTTGCCGGGTCTTGGGCAAGCGGTTGAATCTGGCGTTGCAGGCGGCGCGCCACGTCCCGACCCCGCGTCCGGCTCTCAGGATGACGTTCATGTGCTGGGCCTTTCATTTTCGGCAAGGGATCGGGTTTCGCGTTCGTAGGCGGCGCGTTCGAAGACGTTCCAGCTTGGCGGCGGTGCGGTGCGCGCCTGGACTGGCGGCGCTTCCGGCATTGTGTTTTCCGCCACTAGGATCGCGGGTTGATCGAACGACGTCGATGTAGCGGTCGCGAAGGTCAGCGGCGCGCTGGGAGTGGCGTGCCGAGCAACGCCCGCGTTGCGCTCGACTTTGGCGACATAGCCATTCCGAAAACCGCGCGCTTGGCTGCCCGTGTTATACATTGAGATCGCGACCCGCAGAGCGGTCTGCGGATGGCGTCCGGCACTGACAGCATTATAGTTTCTGGTGAGAACGCGGCCGAGGGCGGCAACATTGGTGCAAGGGTCGAACACCGTTTCCCATGTCAGACCGAGCCAGCGCATGTTGCGTGAGTTGATCTGGCCAAGCCCCAGATCGACCGAATAGCCCGCCGCGACATAGCGCCGCGCGGTTGCCGCCGCATCGGCGGCGTTCCCTTGGGGCGCGGGCTGTCTTCCGCCGTTGACGTTGAGCGCAAAGGGGTCGCCGCTGCTTTCGGTTTGAATGATCGCGAGCACCGTTTCGGGTGCGACGCTTGGTGCGCATTGCGACGCTAGTGCAAGCAAGGCAGGCGCAGAGTAGGCCATTATGCGGCACCACCACTTGTGGCGTTATCTGAGCGCAGATGTGCTTGCCCGATCACTTTGAAATACTCCCAAAGCTACAAGTTGGCGCAGTATTACTCTGCCCGACTATGCAACCATTGGTAGCTGATCAGAGATTGGCTGGACCATGGACTCGCGAAGGCGTTTCCGCTGTTTCGATGCGTCTATCGAAAGCCGTAACGGTCTTTCACCTTCAATCCTGATCCGTGCGGACTGTGTGGTCGCCGCCGGATGGGTTCGCTGTCTGCCCGATTCATAGCCTGGCTTTAGATATCGAAGGCAAAAACGAGCATTCGCCTTCGCAATCTCAAGGCCTCGCCGGTGTCAACCAGCTAGGCCTGAGCAATGAATCGAAGCCGTTATGTTATCCGGCAAATCGACAAAACCGATCGAGCCATTATCTCGGCACTGTTCGAAAACGGTAGGATGACCCTCCGCGAACTTGCCGAAGTGATTGACCTGTCCAGCCCCAGCGTGACCGATCGGATCGAGAAGCTGAAAGATGCAGGGGCCATTCAGGGCTACACGGCGATCATCGATCCCAAGGCCTTCGGACTCAACACCGCAGCCTATGTGCGAATGCGGGCCTTGCCCGGTCAGATAAAGCGTCTGGAGCAATTGCTGATCGACACCCCTGAGGTTGTGGAAGCCGACCATGTCACGGGCGAGGATTGCTTCGTGGTTAGGGTGGTGGTTCGCGATGTGCAGGAGCTTGAGGCGGTAGTGAGCCGCTTTGTGCTCCTTGCTTCAACCGACACCGCGATCATCCAATCCACGCCGGTCGTTCGTCGGCTTCCAAAACTGTAGACTGCGCCACCGAATTGGCGATGGCTTAGCTGGAGGCGACAACCACGGATCTTTGGATATTTATGGGTATGAATATGGATATGCCCATCAACACCAATTCACCGGCGATCACACCGCAGACGTTCACGCTGATTCGCTTGCTGCCCCGGGCTCATTGTGATAGACTATAGTATATATCGAGGAGCTTTCGCCATGGGTCAAACCGCCAAGCTATTTCAGAACGGCAAGAGCCAAGCCGTGCGCCTGCCGCTTAGCTACCGCTTTGAGGGGAGCGAAGTCAGTATACGACGCGATGAGCAGACCGGCGACGTGATCCTCTCGCGCAAGCCAGAAAGCCTTGCCGAGTTTTTTGCTTTTGCGCAAAAGCTGAAGGCCGACATTCCTGACGACTTTCTCGGTAACGATGAGCGGCTGACGCCACCGCAAGATCGCGATCCCTTCGAGGATTGGCCGACCGAGGATAAGGACGGGGCGTGAGTTCGGCGCAAACCGGGCGCTATTTGCTCGACACCAACGCAGCCAGCGCGATTCTGCGACAGCGAGAGCCTGTTTGCGCGCGAGCCGCATCGGTGCCGCTTTCCGCCCTGGCAATTTCCTCAGTCACAGCCGCTGAGATGCACTATGGCCTGGCGAAGCGCCCGGAGGCGACATCACTAGCCAAGTTGGTGCGCGAGTTTTTGCGTTATACCGACATTCTGCCCTGGAGCGATGCAATTGCGCCGCATTACGGAACTCTGCGAGCTGCGCTCGAAGCCAAAGGCGTCACGATCGCTCCGCTCGATCTGATGATCGCGGCTCATGCGTTGGCGCTGGATGCCACGCTTGTCAGCGCGGATCAGGCGCTTTTAATGATCGATATCCTCAAGGTCGAAGACTGGAGCGTTTGACAGCCTCCGACGACCAGTTCCGCCAACCGGTACGAGCGACGCTTAAGTCTCGTTTTTTCAGGTTTCGGCTGTCTTAAACCTGAAAAATTCGGGGAGTTCGTCGTGACACTCAAGGGCTCCCGCTGCGGCCGCAACAATAGTCCGCGCCGAATTCAAATTGCGGGAAGGGAATGGCTGCAGGGCAAGCCGAGAGGAGCGAGGCCTAGGCAGCGAAATATGGACTACAAGGGCGGGACCGACTAACGGTGTTGAATGGTGTCAGCCGCGTCCAATTATTTGTGGGAAACCCTTACACATGTCTTACACACTTGCACAAAACCTTACACAAAAATCCAATTTTTGAAACTTTATCGTTTAATATCAAGTACTTAAGGTAGTCTCGACCTACTCAAAATCCTGTTCCGAAAGGAGTGTCGGTTCGATTCCGACCGCCCGCACCATCCACTATAGCAGGCGCTGAACAGTTCACCGCCCGACGGACCGGAACCTGCATTGGTGGACGTCCATGGATCACCCGTTCCGCGCTTTGCCGCGCGAAATGGCACTCGACTCGCTTTGACCTTGCGGCATTTGGTACCCTGACCGAGATCCGGCCATCGCCACGAACTGGTCTTCGCTTTATCGTTTAAGTATCAGCCGCTTCCGTGATCGATCGCAAGGTCGCCTATCAATCATGCGCTGGAATCGGCAGCTTCGTGACTGGCCCGACTCACGATTTGCGGTTGGGACGAGCCCTGCTATCCCTGTTCGAGGCGGTAGCCGATGCCGGGTTCGTTGGTGAGCAATATCGGATTGGCCGGATCGGCCTCAAGCTTACGGCGGAGCCCGCGCATGGCGACGCGGAGATATTCGACATCGTCTGCGTGCGCCGGGCCCCAGATGGCGGTCAGGAGTTGGCCGTGTGTGACGACGCGCCCGCCGTGTCGCGCGAGCTGTGTCAGCAATGCAAACTCCTTGCGGGTCAGTTGCACCGGTGCGCCGCCCCGGGTCACGCGGTGGGCAGCGACATCGATTACCAGGTCTGCCACGGCGATTGTGTCGCTCGACTGCGCGCCACGGTGGCGCAACGCATTGCGGATGCGGGCGAGTAGTTCGTCGGTATCGAACGGCTTGACCACATAGTCGCCGGCGCCAAGATCGAGTGCCGCCACCTTTTCAGCAGTGGCATCGCGCGCCGTTAGGACGATTACGGCCCGACCCATCGTGGTCAACAGCGGCACCAGTTCTATCCCGTCCCGGTCGGGCAAACCCAGATCGAGCAACACGAGTTCGCAGGTCTCGCGCCTTGCTTCGGTCAGCGCGTCCGCGGCGTTGGCCGCTTCGCTGACCGAATACCCCGCCCGCTCGAGCGCGCCGCGCACCAGCCGCCGAATGGCGGGTTCGTCATCGACGATCAGCACGCGCCCGGTCATGCGTCCTGCCCCTCCGCAAGCGGGCGACGGACGGCCGCTTCGGGCCACACCAGTTCGAAAACCGCGCCGCCCTCATCGCGATTGGCCGCTGTTACGTCGATGCCCATGGCGTCGGCAAAGCCCTTGACGATCGCCAGACCAAGGCCGGTGCCGCCCGTCCGATCATCGCCGTCAACGCGCGTGAACCGGTCGAACAGCGTTGCTTCTGCACCCGGTGGCAGGCCAGGCCCGTCGTCAAGCACCGCCAAGGCGAGCGCCCCCGGCAAGCGAGTGGCCCGGATGGTGACGGGGGTGCCGGGCGGCGCAAATTTCGCGGCATTGCCCAGCAGATTGATGAGGATGTGATGGAGCATGCGCGGATCAGCATCCACCAGCGGCAATGTCGGCGGCACATTGAGGACGAGGCGGTGGGCGGCGAGTTCGGCACGCAGATCCTGTGCTGCGGCGGCCACCGCATCGGTCAGGTCGGTCGCCTCGCGCCGGACGACGAGCGCGCCTGCTTCGATACGGGTCATTTCGACCAAATCGTCAAACACGCGGCGCAAACGGCGGGCTTCGGCCTTCAGGGTCGCGGTAGTTGTCGACTCGCCATGTTCCGTGGCGAGCGCATCAGCGGCTGCGACCACCGCGGTCAGCGGGGTCTTCAGGTCATGGCCGATCGACGATAGCAACGTCGCGCGCAGATCATCGCGTTGCTTGAGCGCGCCGACTTCGCGCGCCTGCGCCTCCAGCTTCAATCGTTCATGCGCCAGGGCGGCTTGCCCGATCAAGGTCGTAAACAACACGCGCTTGTCGGCGGGCACGGGGTCGCCGCCGCCCTCTCCAGCGATACCCAGCACACCGAGCACGCCGAGCGCGGTTTCAAGCGGATGGAACTGCCATTCGCTCGCGGTGAGAGTGCTGCTCCCCGTGCCGGTCACTTCGCCCCGGTCAAAGGCCCATTCTGCTGCTGCAAGGTCCAGCGGTCCGGTCGGCGGATCGGCGGGACTTGCGCCGATCACGCTCAGCGTCGAGCCGTTTCGGGCATAGAGGATCGTTGCGACATTCAGCAGGTTGGCAACTTCCTCACACACTGCCGCTGCCGTTCCTGCTTCATCGGAGACCCCGGCCAGCCGTTGCCCGAATGCCGCCAGTGCCGCGTTTTCGGTCGCCGTGCGGGCGCCTATCGTCGCTTCGCGTTTCAGCCGCCCGGTCAACTGGCTGGCGACCACCGCGACCGCCGCCAGCACGAGCAACGTCACGACATTTTGCGGATCGTTGATCGTGAAGGTGTAAAGCGGTGGCAGGAAGAAGAAATTATAGGCGAGTGCTGCGGCCAGGCTCGCCGCGAGCGAGGGGCGCAGGCCGAACAAGGTCGCGGTGGCGATGACGGGGATCAGATAGAGCAGATCGATGGAGTTCAGGCCGATCAGCGGCTGCACCGCCGTCGCAAGTCCTGTCGTCAGCGCGACCAGCCCGATGCCGATGGCGGTGCCGCGCAGCGCAGGCGAGCGCGGGCTGGCTTGTTCGGCCTCAACGGCCCCGCTTTCGGCAACCGGCACGACATGCACCGCCACGCCATCGAGTTGGCGCACAAGCCGATCGACCACCGATCCGTGCCGCAGTTCGAACCACCAGCTGCGATGGGATTTGCCGATAACGACTGCAGTCGCTCGCGTTTCGGCGACATGCGCGCATAGCCCCTCAAACACCGTCCGCGCTGGCACGGTCGCGATTGTTGCCCCCAGGCCCGTTGCCAGCTTCAGCGCGGCTGCCATGCGCTCGCGCGCCACCGGCCCCAACGTTGCCGAGCGCGGCGTTTCGACACTGACCGCTGTCCACGGAGCATGCAGCGCATCGGCAAGGCGCTTCGCCGCGCGGATCAGCACGTCCCCGCCGGGCTCATCGCCGACGCCGACGACCAGGCGCTCGCCCGCCGCCCAGGTTCCGCGCGCGCCAATGCTTTCGACATGATCGAGCAGATTGCGATCCACCGTCTGCGCGGCGCGGCGCAGCGCCAGTTCGCGGAGCGCCGACAGGTTGGACTTTGAAAAGAAATGGCCGAGGGCGCGGGTCGCCTCATGCGGGATATAGACTTTACCCGCTTTCAGCCGGTCGATCAGTTCATCGGGGGGCAAGTCGACCACTTCGATATCAGCATCGTCCAATATGGCATCGGGCACCGTCTCGCGCACGCGGACGCGCGTAAATCCGGCGACGACATCGTTCAGGCTTTCGAGATGCTGGATGTTCAGCGTGGTCAGCACGTCTATCCCCGCATCACGCAGTTCTTCGATATCCTGCCAGCGTTTGGGATGGCGGCTGCCGGGGGCGTTGGTGTGGGCGAATTCGTCGATCAGCGCGACCTTTGGCTTACGGGCGAGCATCGCGTCGATGTCGAATTCGTTGAGCGTATGTGCGCCGTGCTTGATCGCGCGCCTTGCCAGGACGTCGAAGGGTGCAACCAGCGCCTCGGTTTCGGCGCGGCCATGGGTTTCGACGATGCCTGCCACGACATCCATCCCGGAACGCAGCAGCTCCGCGCCCTCGCGCAGCATTTCGAACGTCTTGCCGACCCCGGGGGCCGCACCAAGGAATATCTTCAGCCGCCCGCGCGCCTCGCGCCGTGCCGCTTTCAGCAATGCTTCGGGCGAGGGGCGCGATGGATCATTCATCGTGAAGTGTTAGGCGCAATCCGGTCGAGCTGTCGATTAAGCAGCAGCACATTGACATGCGGTTCGCCGATTATCCCGAACAATGGCCATTGGGTCCGGCTCTGGATCAGCGCGCGTAACCGCGCTTCGGGCAACCCACGCGCCTTTGCCACGCGGCTGATTTGAGAAAAAGCCGCCTCGGGGCTGAGATCGGGATCGAGCCCCGAGGCGGAAGTTGTGACCAGGTCAGGCGGGACGGATCCCGTGGTCATGCCGTCAGCGCGCGCAGCGGCCACACGGGCCGCAATTGCGTCGCGTAAGTCTCTTGATCCGGGTGAAAGATTCGTCGCTGAAGAGGCCGACGCGTCATACCCCTTGCCCGCCGCCGAAGGACGCGGATGGAAATAGCGCGGGGCTGCAAACCCCTGTGCGATCAGTTCGGAGCCAACCACACGGTCCCCGTCGCGGATCAGGCTGCCATTGGCCTGGGCAGGCATCGCGACCTGCGCGATACCGGTCACCAGCGCAGGGAAGGCAAGGCCGGTAACGCCTGCCAGCGACAGCAGCAGGACGATGGCGGGGCGAAGCGCGGTGCGAATTTCGGTGAGCATGATATGTGTCCTCAGGCGAGGTGGAGGCCGGTGACGGCCAGGTCGATGAGCTTGATGCCCAGAAAGGGCGCGGCGAGCCCACCGACGCCGTAAACGGCAAGGTTGCGGGCAAGCAGATCGCCCGCGGGTGCCGGCCGGTATTTCACGCCCTTCAGCGCGAGCGGCACCAGCGCGGGAATGATCAGCGCGTTGAAGATGATCGCTGACAGCACGGCACTTTGCGGACTGCCCAGCGCCATGACGTTAAGCACGCCGAGGCCGGGATACAGCGCGACGAAAATCGCGGGCAGGATCGCGAAATATTTGGCGACGTCGTTCGAGATAGAGAACGTCGTCAGCGCCCCGCGCGTCATCAGCAATTGCTTGCCCAGGCCGACAATCTCGATGAGCTTGGTGGGATCGCTGTCGAGATCGACCATATTGCCCGCCTCACGCGCGGCCTGGGTGCCGGTGTTCATCGCCACGCCGACATCTGATTGTGCCAGCGCAGGCGCGTCGTTGGTCCCGTCACCGCACATCGCGACGAGCTTGCCGCCTTCCTGTTCGCGGCGGATCAGCGCCAGCTTATCCTCGGGCGTGGCCTCGGCAAGAAAATCATCGACCCCGCTTTCGGCGGCGATGCTGGCGGCGGTCAGCGGATTGTCGCCGGTGATCATCACGGTGCGAATGCCCATCCGGCGCAGCTCGCCAAAGCGTTCGCGGATGCCCGCCTTCACGATGTCCTTCAGATGCACGACGCCCAGCAGGCGGTTGCCATCCGCGACGCCCAGCGGGGTGCCCCCCGAACGCGCAATCTCGTCGGCAATCAACCGCATCGCATCAACACCGGGCACATCGCCTAGCCGCTTGAGCAGCGCGTCGACCGCCCCTTTTACGATTGCGCGCTCCGCGATCTGCAAGCCACTGACGCGTGTTTGGGCAGTGAACTTGATCGGTTCTGCGTCAGCGGGCATTGGCTCACCCTCGCCTGCCAGCACAACGATGGATCGGCCCTCGGGTGTTTCGTCGGCAAGGCTCGACAAGCGCGCGGCAGCTATCAGGTCGCGCTCGGCGACACCAGGCAGCGGCAGAAACGCCGTTGCCTGCCGGTCGCCGATCGTGATCGTGCCTGTCTTGTCGAGCAACAGTGTATCGATGTCGCCTGCCGCCTCGACCGCACGGCCCGATTTGGCGAGCACGTTAAAGCGCACCAGCCGGTCCATTCCGGCAATGCCGATGGCGCTCAACAGCGCGGAAATCGTCGTGGGGATCAGCGTTACGAACAGCGCCACCAGCACCGGCACCGCCAGGCTGCCGCCTGCATAGGAAGCAAACGCAGGCAGCGTGCCGACCGCGATCAGGAAGATCAGCGTCAGTCCCGCCAGCAAAATCGTCAGCGCAATCTCGTTCGGCGTCTTCTGGCGGCTCGCCCCTTCGACCAGCGCGATCATCCGGTCGAGAAAGCCCTGACCCGCAGCGGCAGTAACACGGACCTTGATGCTGTCCGAAATCACCCGCGTGCCCGCCGTCACCGCAGACCGGTCGCCGCCGGCTTCCCGGATCACGGGCGCGCTTTCGCCGGTGATCGCGGCTTCGTTGACCGAGGCGACACCTGCGATCACTTCGCCATCGGCCGGGATCAGATCGCCGGTTTCGACCAGAACATCTTCTCCGACTTCAAGCCGGTGGGCACCCACCAGTTCATAGGTGTCGCCAACCCCGAGCAGTCTTTTGGCCATCAAATCGGCCTTGGTCGCGCGCAGGCTTGCCGCTTGTGCCTTGCCGCGCCCTTCGGCGATGGCTTCAGCGAAATTGCCGAACAACACGGTCAGCCACAGCCAGAACACCAGCTGCCCCTCGAAACCCGGACTGCCGGTGCCGGTGACGATGCCCTTTACCAGCAGCACGGTCGATAGCGCCGCGACGATGGCCGTCACGAACATCACCGGGTTGCGGATCAAGGTGCGCGGATCGAGTTTCCGCACGGCATCGCGCGCAGCAGCAGCCATTAATGGCCCGGTGAAGAGCGAAGTCTGAGCGGTCATCGCAAATTTCCTTAGTAAAGCGTGCCAGCGGCAACCGCCGCCTGATCGGCAATCGGCCCGAGCGCGAGGCTGGGCAGGAAGGTGAGCCCGCCGACAATCAGGATGATCGCGACCAGCAGGCCAACCCACAGCAGCCCGGTCGTCGGGAACGAGCCTGTGCTTGGCGGAATATGCCGCTTGGCCGCCAGCCCGCCGGCAATCGCCAGCACCGGCAGGATCACCCCGAACCGACCCACGAACATGCCAAGCGCGAGCAACAGATTGTAGAACGGCGTGTTGCCGCTCAGCCCGCCAAAGGCCGAGCCATTATTCCCGACCGCGCTGGAAAACGCATAGAGGATCTCGCTGAAACCATGCGGCCCCTTCGCCAGCGGCCCCACCAGCCCCGCCGTGGTGACGACAGCAATCGCGGTCAGCCCCAGAATCATCAGCGGCAGGATGGCGATGGCAATGACCGCCAGCTTCATCTCGCGCGCCTCAATCTTCTTGCCGACATATTCCGGCGTGCGCCCCACCATCAGTCCGGCGATGAACACCGCGAGAATGGCGTAAATCAACATGCCGTATAGACCCGCGCCAACGCCGCCGATCACGATTTCACCCAACTGAATGTTGAACATCGTCACCAGCCCGCCGAGCGGCATGAAGCTGTCATGCATGCCGATCACCGCGCCGCACGATGCTGCCGTCGTGACGACGGCGAACAGCGCCGTCGCGGCGATGCCGAAGCGCACCTCCTTGCCCTCCATATTGCCGCCTGCCAGGCCCAGTGCGTGATGCAGCGGATTGCCCCCGGCCTCGGCCCAATAGGTCACCGCAACGCCCAAAACGAACAGGACGACCATCGCCGCAAGCAATGCCCAGCCCTGGCGCGCATTGCCGACCGCCTTGCCGAAGGTGAGCGTTAGCCCTGCGCCAAGGACGAAAATCGACAGCATCTGGATGAAGTTCACCAGCGCCGATGGGTTCTCAAACGGATGCGCCGAATTGATATTGAAGAACCCGCCGCCATTGGTGCCGAGCATCTTGATTGCCAGCTGCGACGCGACCGGCCCCAGCGCAATCACCTGTCGCGCACCCTCAACCGTGGTCGCCGTGGCCGACGCCGCAAATGTCTGCGGCACGCCGAGCGCAACATAGACGAGCGCAAGCACGAAGCTGGCGGGCAGCAACAGGTAGAGCGTCACCCGCGTCACATCGACCCAGAAATTACCAATCCCCGACGCCTGCCGCCGCGCAAAACCCCGGATCACCGCAAACGCGACGGCAATCCCCGTTGCCGCCGACAGGAAGTTCTGCACCGTTAGGCCCAACATCTGCGACAGATGCGACATCGTCGCTTCGCCACCATAATTCTGCCAATTGGTATTAGTGACGAAACTGACGGCTGTGTTGAACGCCAGCAGGTTTTCGAGACCCGCAAACCCCTGCGGATTGAGCGGCAGCGCGCCCTGCAACGTCAGAATCGCTAACAAAAACGCGATGCCCGTGACATTGAAAACCATCATCGCGGTCGCATAACCGACCCAACTCTGTTCAGCCTGGGGATCGATTCCCGCCAGCCGGTAAAACCCGCGCTCCAACCCACCCAGCGGCAGGCGTTCGCGCGCATATAGCATGTGCATCCAGTCCCCCGCCGGCTTTGCCAGTGCGACGAACAGGGCGATGAAGAGCAGGATCATGCTCCATCCAGCGAGGGTCATGCCAGCCACCCCTCAATACCGCTCTGGCCGCGCCAGCACGGCGAGCAGATAGACAAGGACGGTGGCTGAAACGATTGCGCCAAGGGTTAGATCAAAGGACATTGGAAATGGGCTCCTATCTGGATGTCCCATGCTCCGATCCCGCGTTAAGCCGCGCGGTGGAAACAAGACCGGCCGCGTAAAGCGCGCGTAAAGCCAGGATGCGGCGACAGGCCACGCGGCGATCGAAAGCGCTGCTGGCGACCGCGCCACCGTCGTCGAGTTGTAACGATCAATCGCCGACCGATTCCGACCGCCCGCACCATCACCCCGGCAGGGTATGGATCACAACAGGCCATAATATGCCGTTCAAAGCCACGATCGCCGAGGGGAGTAACGGCAAGGCAAATCTGCGCCACCGACGTTCGCGGCGGCCGCCAACAGCGTCAGCGCTTGCGGTATTCAGCCGGATCTAGGCCGTATTTGGCAAGTTTTTCGTACAGCGTTTTGCGCGGCGTCCCCAACGCATTGGCAACGCTGGTGACCTGGCCGTTGGCGGTTTCAAGCGCTTCATGCAGCAGGTTTTTTTCAAATTCGGCTATGCGAAGCGCCAGCGGCGCCGGATCGCGCTTCGATGCGGAAACTGGCCGTGCCAGGCCCAGCGCCACTGCATAGGCAAAGTTGCGGAGCTCACGGGCATTGCCCGGCCAGTCATTGTCGGTCAGTGCGCGCCGGTCAGCCGCCGACAGGGTCAGCCGTCGCCCGCCGGCCTCGCCAAGCGCCTGACGAACGAAATAGGTGAACAGCGGCGCGATATCATCTTTGCGCTCGCGCAGTGGCGGAATGGCAATCCTGACGGCACTGACACGGTAAAACAGATCGCTGCGGAGCCCCCCGTCGGCAACCATCGGTTCAAGCACCGCCGTGCTCGCGGCGATCAACCGGACATTGCACGCTTGCAATGCCTCATCTGCCCGCTGGATTTGGCGACGCTCAACGGCATCAATCAATACCGCCTGATCAACCAGCGGCAGCGCACGCAGTTCGTCGATGAACAGCACTCCACCTTCTGCATCGGCCAGCGCGAGGGCAATTGCTGTTGCCGACCCGTCTGCCGCGGCCGCATGAAACGGCACAAAAGGGCCGTCTGCGCGGGTTGACTGGCTGTGGATCGTGCGGGCGAACAGCTCCTTTCCGGTGCCTGTTTCGCCGGTGATGAGCACATCAAGATCCGTTCGAGCCACCTGCGCCAACGTCGTGCGAAGCGTCTGTATCGCTGTGGAGCCGCCAACGATGTCGTGCATCGCGCGGCCCAGCTCTGCGCGCAGGCGCCGGTTGTCGAGCACCAGGGCGCGTTGCTGAAGGGCGCGGGCGACGCTGGCGGTAAGATGTTCGGTGGAAAAGGGTTTTGCCAGAAAATCGAATGCGCCCGCGTGAAGTGCCCGCACCGCCATCGCGATGTCGCCATGCCCGGTCACCAGCAGCACCGGAATTCCGCGGTCGACCTCAAGCACCCGCTCGAACAGCGCCAATCCGTCCATGCCGGGCATGCGAACGTCTGTTACCAATACCCCATTGAACGCAGGTGAAAGATGCTTCAACGCCGGTCGGGCGGAATCGAAGCTTTCCACATTAAAGCCTGCAATTTCCAGTGTTTGCGCGGTTGCGGCGCGAAGATCAACATCGTCTTCGACGAGCAGTACCTGCCCGTTCATGGCCGTAAAATCCGGACGCCAAAGACTGTCCCGTCAGGGCCGCTGGCGGTGAGTGCCAGATCGCCACCAAAGGCTCGGGCAATGTCGCGCGCAATCGCAAGGCCCAATCCCAGGCCATCGGCGCGCCCGGTAATAAAGGGCGTAAATATCTGATCTTTCAACGCTTCCGGAACGCCTGGGCCGTTATCAGCCACGCTCACATCGACTTTGCCCGCGCTGGATCGAGCGGTAATGCTGATCCGGCCTGATGGGTGGGTGGCCAGCGCGTCAATGGCGTTGGTCAACAGATTGACGAACACCTGCTCCAGCCGCAGCCGATCGGCAATCACGATCCGGGGTTCGCGTGCGCGCCGCCAATCGATGGAAATTGAGCCCGGCCCGATCCGGTGGCGCACCATGTTCAGAGCGCTGTCAATCGCGTCATCCAGGTTCACTTCGCACACTTCTGGCGTGCGAAGGCGCGCAAATTGACGCAATTCGCTCGAAATGCGCGCAACTCGGTCAGTAAGTGCGACGATTTGCGCCAAATTGCCGCGAACTTCACCCAATTTGTCGGTGTCCAGAAAAACGCCGGCATTTTCGGCATATGCCCGAATGCTGGCGGTCGGTTGATTAAGCTCATGCGCGACCCCGGCGACGATCTGACCGAGCGTGCCCAACCGATTCATCTGGGCAAGCTTATCCCGCGCTTCGCGATAGCGCTGGTCGGCCCGCTCGCGTTCGGCGCTTTCCTTGCGCAGATCGGCATTGGCTGACTGGAGTTCTTTGGTGCGCGATGCCACCTGCACTTCCAGTTCGTGCCTGGCGGCCGCGTTCAGGGCGGCGCGTTCCGATTGGCGGATCCAGACCAGCAACATCAGGACAATCACGCCGATGATCACCACCGCGGTTGCGCTAGCCTGAATCCGGGCAGCAAACAGCGCGGGTGCAATCGGCGCCAGCGCGATCAAACGGGCATCCTTTAGCGGTATCTGCACTGCAGCACTTCGGTAGCGGCCATCGGGCAGAGTGACGTCGTCACCGGTAAAAGTTGCTGCCATGGGTTGCAGGCGTTGCCCGGTGAACTGGCGCGTCGCCTCAATCTCCCGCCGGGCAGCGAGATCCAGCGGGCGCAGCGTGCGAAATCGCCAGTCCGCGCGGCTCGCCACGATGATAACGCCGTGCTGGTCAGCGACAAAGCTTGCGCCCCGCTGGCCCGCCCAGTCCCGCTCCATCTGGTCGAATTCCACCTTGACGACGATGACCCCAAGCGATTCCCGCGCCGGTCCGATGCGACTGGCAATATAGAGACCAGGCCGATTGCTAACGGTGCCGAGCGCGAAAAGTTCGGCTGAACCCTTGGTCATCGCGTTCAGAAAATAGGGGCGGAAACTATAGTCCCGACCGACAAAGCTAACCGGCTTGCGATAGTTGCTGGCCGCCAGCGTGCGCCCGTTTGCGGCGATGACAAAGATGGCCGCAGCGTCGGTGCGCTCCGCCAGATGGGCCAGTTCGAGGTTGACGGCATTGGCGCGGGGATCGGTGCCGCTGCGGCTGCGAAGGAGGGCGATAACATCGGGATTTTCGCTCAGCGCGATTGGCAGCAGGCGGAATTTCTGAATTTCCGATGTGAACAACGCCGCATTATCATGGGCAAGTTGCGCAGCCTCCTGTGCCGCACTCGCGGCTGCACTTTTATGTGCCCATTGCTCCACCGCCAGCGCCGCAATCGCCAGCAGCAGCAACAGGGCAAATAGCAGCCACCGGATCTGGGCGGTCAGGAAGCCGCGCATGTCGCGATGCCGGATGATGCACATTTCGCACTGTGCGGAAACCCGCACACATTGGCGCGGGCTGGGTGATTCGCACCAGAAAATATGTTTAATATCATGTACATAGTTTCCACCCCCCTTGGTTTGACGCCAGAGTTTTCAGACTGTTACGCTGATGGCCACCGAACGGAAGCGCCAAAAAGCAGCGCAGGTTGGGGAGGGGATTGATTGCAATGACGTATGTCGCGCAGCCACCGCTGCGTAAAAGCTGGGTGTCGCATCCCTATCTGCAAGTGCTTGCAGCGATCACGCTCGGCATCGCGGTGGGTGCCATTTGGCCGGATATTGGCGTTGCCTTGCAGCCCCTGGGTGACGGCTTTGTGCGCCTGGTGAAGATGATCATCGGCCCCGTTATTTTTCTCACCATTACGACGGGGATCGCCGGCATGCGGTCGCTGGGCGCGGTGGGTCGTGTGGCTGCCAAGGCCTTTGCCTATTTCCTGGTCGTGTCTACGTTGGCGCTGATTGTCGGGTTGATCATTGGCAATGTCGTGCGCCCGGGGGCGGGCCTGAACATTGATCCTGCAACGCTCGATCCAACAGCGGTCAGCGATTATGCCGCCAAGGCGCACAGCGTTACCCTGGTGGGTTTCCTGCACGATATTATCCCCGACACCTTTGTATCCGCGCTGACCAGTGGTTCGGTGCTGCAGGTATTGCTGGTGGCGATCCTGACCGGGATCGCGCTGGCGGGCGCGGGAGACGTCGGCAGCCGGATCGCGGCCGTGCTTGAGGATGCCAGCGTGATTGTGTTTCGCCTGGTGGCCATCATCATGAAGGCGGCCCCCATCGGCGCATTCGGCGCGATGGCATTTACGATCGGCAAATATGGCCTGGGCACGTTGGTGGCGCTGGGTGGGCTGGTGGCGACATTCTACCTTACCTCTGCTTTGTTCGTGCTGGTCGTGCTGGGCGCGATCGCGCGGGCGAACGGGTTTTCCATCATCAAGCTGATCCGGTATCTGCGCGGTGAGCTGTTGCTGGTGCTCGGCACGTCAAGTTCAGAAGCCGCGCTGCCCGCGCTGATTGAGAAGATGGAACAGGCGGGCTGTTCGCGCCCGGTGGTCGGGCTGGTGGTGCCCACCGGCTATTCGTTCAACCTGGACGGCACCAACATCTACATGACGCTGGCGAGCCTGTTTCTGGCGCAGGCGGTTGGCGTGAACCTGGGCTGGGGCGAACAGATTGCGCTGTTGCTGGTCGCGATGATCAGTTCAAAGGGCGCCGCCGGGGTTACCGGTGCGGGTTTCATCACGCTGGCGGCAACCTTGTCGATCGTGCCCGCATTGCCCGTGGCCGCAATGGCGCTGATCCTGGGCGTCGACCGCTTCATGTCCGAATGCCGGGCGCTGACAAATTTCATCGGCAACGCTGTCGCCACCATTGTCGTCGCGCGGTGGGAAAACGGGCTGGACCGTGATCGGCTGAACGCGGCGTTGGCGGGCGAGCCCCAATTACAGGCACTTCATACCGAACTGATGATCAAACCATAGCAATACCGAAACAACATAATGGGGAGGGAAACTATCATGCGGAAACGCTATTCATTCATCGCAACGCTGCTGCTGGGAACTGCCGTGCCGGCGATGGCGCAAACGGCACCAGCGCCGCCCGAGGCCCCGGCTCAAGCCGAAGAGGCACCGAGCGAAATCGTGGTTGTTGGCTCAAACATCCGCGGGGCCAAAGTGACCGGCGCGCTGAACGTGACGGTTGTCGACCAGGCCAAGATTGACGCCACGGCTGCGGTTTCGGGTGACGAGCTGTTTCGGTCTATCCCCCAGTTCGGCGAAGTTTCCTTCAACCAGGGCAACAACGCGCAGACATCAAACGCCGCGCGCGGCGATGTCGGCTCGATTGATTTGCGCGGCCTGGGGGTGGGCAACACGTTAGTGCTGATCAACGGCCGCCGTACTGTTACCAACGCGGGCAGCCAGGCGCTGAGCGACAATGGAACGGTGCCGGTCCTCAGCTATAACTCCAATGCGATTCCCACCACCGGCCTTCAGCGGCTGGAAGTGCTGCTGGATGGCGCAGCCGCATTGTATGGTTCGGATGCGGTGGCCGGCGTGGTCAACACCGTCATCAAGGACAATTATAAGGGCGTGCGCACCAATTTTCGCTTCGGCGGGGGCGAGGGCACGAATTTCGGCGAAATTCAGGCCGATATTACGGCGGGCACCCGCTGGAAAACCGGCAGCGTGACGGCGATATTTGAATATACCCAGCGTTATGCGTTGCAGGCGACGGACCAGAATTTTACCGCCAGCGATGATTTGCGCCCGCTGTTCGACGGCACACCCTTTGCAGGCAATTTAACTGCTGATGGCCGTAACACGCGCGGGACATGGCCAGCGCTGATGACCAGCATCCAGGTGCGACAGGGCACCCGCACGCTCACCACGGCGGCTGGCAACTTCAACATCCGGCCGGTTGCCTCTGGCCCGTGCAGCGCCCAGTTGCCAAACGCGCCGCAGGATATCTGCCTGGTGAATACCACGCTGGCGACCACGGGCGCGTTCCGCAACCTGCGCTATGACACCGCGCCTGGCACAACGATTCTGCCCGATCTCAATCGCTACAATTTTTTCCTGAGCGGCAAGCAGGATTTGAGCGATAGTATCGAAGCGTTCACCGAAGTTGGGTTCTATTATTCCGACACCAACCGCGTCCAGCCACCCGTCATCAATCTGAACGCGATCTGGATTCCGGCGACCAACTTCTACAATCCTTTCGGGCCGACGACACTGGCCAATGGCCAACCCAACCCCAATCGCATTCCCGGCCTGACCAATGTTCCCGCCGCCGGCTTGCCCGTTCGGTTGACCAATTACCGGTTTGTTGATGCCGGGCCGCAGACGGTGAACGTCAAGGGCACGCAGGCCCGCGCCTTGTTGGGGCTGCGCGGCGAAACGCTGGGGTTCAAGTGGGACGGCGCGTTGTTATACTCGCAGGCGACGTCGCTGGACCGGTCGTTTGCCGTCAGGAGTTCGGCACTCCAGGCGTCGTTGGCGCTGCAAACGCCTGATGCGTATAATCCTTTCAATGGCGGGTGCGTTGCAACGCCCAGCTTTGGCGATTGTACCCCCAGCAGCCCCGTGGCGATCAACGCGATTGGCTTCACGCTGCGCCGCTTCTCAAAATCCACGCTGGCGATGGTCGATTTCCGGGCATCAAATTCCAAACTGTTCGATTTGCCGGGCGGCGCGGTTGGCCTTGCCTTTGGTGCTGAGGGCCGTCGTGAAAGCCAGCGGGACGATCGCGATGCGGCGGTGGACGGCTCAATGCCATTTGTTGACCGGGTGACCGGCGAAGTGAACCTTTCCGACGCGGCGGCGGTCAGCAACAACCCCGATACCTTTGGTTCCCGGACGATTGGCGCGGCCTATATCGAAGCAGCTGTGCCGTTGGTCTCGCCAGAAATGGGTATTCCGCTGATCCGCAGTCTGGATCTGCAACTGGCTGGCCGATATGAATATTACAGCGATTTCGGCTCGGTCGCGAAGCCGAAATTTGCTGGCGCATGGGAAATTTTCGAAGGGTTCAAGGTTCGATCCTCATATTCGGAAGGCTTTCGTGCGCCGAATCTGGAACAGACCAACGCCACCCAATATGCGCGGCTGGCGACCAACCAGGATTATTACCGGTGCGAAGCCGATTTGCGGGCACGCCGCATCACCGATTTTACCCGGTGCGGGCAGACAGCCAGCTTTAGCCGCCGCACGGCCGGCAATCCCGACCTGCGGCCTGAGGAAAGCCAGAACATCAATGTCGGCGGGGTGTTTACGCCGCTGTTTCTGCCGCCCGCGCTTGGCCAGATAACGCTGACCGTCGATTACTGGCAGATCAGGCAGCAGGGGATTGTGGGGGTTCTGGGCAACGCCACCGCGATTGCGCAGGATTACCTCGCACGGCTTGGTGGTCAGTCGAACCCCAATGTCGTCCGCGCCGCCGCAACGGTTGATGACATCGCGTTTTTCGCAGGTACTGGGCTAGCGCCCGTCGGGCAGATCATTGGGCTGGACGACCAGTTCAGGAACCTGCTGCCGCAGACGGTGCGTGGCATTGACGCAAGCGTTTACTGGTCGCTGCGGACGTCGCGCATCGGCGATTTCGATCTGTCGCTGAACGCAACCCGGCTGCTCGAATATAACCGCCCGCCCAGCCCGGCGGTGAATGCACTGGCTGCGGCGCGCGCTGCCGGGCAGATCAATGCGGGCACCCCGCTGCCCGAGACCGCGGATTTGATTGAAGCAGATGGGCGGCCGAAATGGCGGGCAACGGGCACGCTTACCTGGTCGCTGGGCCGCGTTCAGATCGGTGCCTTCGCGCGCTATACCGGTAAGGTGAACGAAACCGGGTTTGTCGACGCCGCGGGCACGCCCTTTGTTATCCGCGACCAGATTACCGGCAATATTTACGCGCAATACCGGTTTGGCGATGAAAAACAGGGCGTGCGTGTGCGGTTTGGCGTGCGCAACCTGGCAGATACACCGCCGCCGCTTTCGTCGAGCGGGTATAACGGGTTCCTTTACAGCCCGCTTCCGCGCTACTTCTACGGCACGGTATCAAAGGCGTTTTGATGATGTTGCTGCCCTGGTTTGTCCTTGCCGCTGCTGTGGTGCCATCACCCCAGCAGCGGCCCTGCCCCCAGGCGCTGGGGCAGGGCGTGGAGTGTTCCACGCTGAAGGACGATGCCGGGGCGTGGATTGTCTTTGCCCGGCCAAAGGCAGGGAACGGCACGCTGATTGTCCATGCGCATGGCGGTCCGCGTTTGGGCGCACCCCAGGCCGACGATCCGGACGAAGATCTGGTGCGGTTTTCGGCCTTGGTGCGCGCCGGATATGCCTGGGTTGGCACGTCATACCGGCGTGGTGGGTACGGCGTGCGGATGGCGGCTGCTGATACTGACCGGGCACGGGCGCTATACTGGTCGGTTTATGGTCGGCCGGCGATGACCTTGCTTCACGGCCAAAGCTGGGGCGGGAATGTTGCCGCCAAGCTGGCTGAAACCGGCGTGCTCGATGATGAAGGCAAGCCGCTGTATAACGGCGTGATGATCACCAATGGCGTGCTGGCGGGCGGCACAAAGGCATATCAGTTCAGGGTGGACTTGCGGGCGGTGTACCAATTTTATTGCCGAAACCTGCCCAAAGCCGATGAGCCAGCTTATCCCATCTGGCAGGGCCTGCCGCTAGATTCAAAGCTCACCCGCAAGGAATTGGCCGCGCGCGTCGACGAGTGTACCGGCGTCGAAACGCCTGTGGCGTCGCGTTCGCCCAGCCAAGCGGCGCGGCTACGGGATATTCTGGCCGTCACGCGGATCAACGAAGGCCAGCTTGTTCAGCAGCTTGCCTACACTAGCTTCACCTTCCGCGATATCGTCATGCTGCGATTGGGGGGGCGCAACCCGTTCGACAATAGCGGATCGCGCTATTCGGGTTCTGCCGATGATGCTGCCCTGAACGCCAATGTGCCCCGCTTTCGCGCTGATCCTGATGCGGTGAGTGCGCTGGCATTCGACAGCGATTTGGGTGGGCGGATCGTGCTGCCGACGATTACCCTGCACGCCAATGGTGATCCGGTGATCCCGGCAGAAGGTGATGCCGTTTATGCCCGAACCGTGGCTGCCGCTGGCAATTCCCGGTTATTGCTAAGCCTGAGGACCAGTGAAGATAATCACAGCAAATTGAGCGATGCCGAATATCTCGCCGTTGCCGATGCGCTAACCAATTGGGTCAGCAGCGGGCGACGCCCGGCCCCTAACGATGTTTTTCGCCGGTGCGATGGGTTGGCACATGGCAAGCAAGGCTGTGCCTTTGTTCCGTGAACGCGCGAATGATTTGGCGCGAGCGGCCCGCCATCCCTCGGCTCTTGTGCAGGGGCGCTAACATGAATCAGGGGAAGGTTTTGGGGCGAACCAATGGTGGGCGCTGCCGCGCCTATTCCATCGCCTCACGTTGCGGCTGCCCGTCAGGCGCGCCGTGTTGACCGTCGATCCGACTCTATCAACCGGGGCGTTTCATCGCATCGAGCCAGCAATCGGGGCGGCGCTGGCCCAGCCACGGGCGCACCCGCTGGTCGTTGGGATTTGCGGATCACAGGCAAGTGGCAAATCGACCGTATCAGCGCAGCTGGTTGCGCAGTTTTCCGAACAGGGCATCCAGGCGGCGGCGCTGTCATTGGACGATGTGTATCTGACGCGGGCTGAGCGCAGCACATTGGCACGCACGGTTCACCCCTTGCTGCAAACGCGCGGCGTGCCCGGCACGCATGATATTGGCCTGGCGCTTTCGGTTTTTGATGCGCTGGATTCTGGCCGGGGCGGGGCGCTGCCCCGGTTCGACAAGGCGCGCGATGATCGCGCGCCCGAAGCCGAATGGGCGGTTCTGCGTCCCGACACCCAGTTGCTGATCCTTGAGGGCTGGTGCGTTGGCGCGCTGCCCCAGGCGGCGGCCGCGCTGGTTGAACCCGTCAACGCGCTGGAGGAGGATGAGGATGGCGATCAGCACTGGCGGCGATATGTCAACGCGGCGCTGGCGGGCGACTATCAGCGCCTGTTTGCGCGGCTTGATATGCTCGTGCTGCTGGCGGCACCCGGATTTTCGGTAGTGCGCGACTGGCGGATCGAACAGGAACAGGGCCTTGCCCGGACAGCGCGGGCGGACGCGACCGCGCTGATGTCAGTCCCGCAGATTGAACGATTTATTCTCCATTATCAGCGGCTGACCATGCATATTCTGGCAGAAATGCCGGCGCGTGCTGATCTTGTTGTGCGGTTGGCGTCGGATCGGTCGGTGCTGTAAGCCTTCCGGCGATGGACATCACCAACCTGCGCGACGAAATCGCCGCCTGCCGGGTTTGCGAAGCGCATTTGCCGCATGGCTGCCGCCCGGTCGTGCAGATTGGCAGCCGGGCGCGGTTGCTGATCATCGGCCAGGCCCCGGGCACGCGGGTGCACGGATCAGGCGTGCCGTGGGACGACGCCAGCGGCGAACGGCTGCGCGAGTGGCTGGGGATGCCGCCAGCGCTTTTCTACGACCGGGATGTCGCGGCGTTGATGCCGATGGGGTTTTGCTACCCTGGTGTCGTGGCAGGCGGCGGCGATCTGCCGCCCCGCCCGGAATGCGCGCCGTTATGGCATCAACGCATTCTGACCGCGCTGCCGGATGTTCGGCTGACGGTGCTGGTCGGCATGCATGCGCAGGGCCATTATCTGGGCCGGTCGGCGCGCAAGACACTCACAGAAACCGTGCGGGCTGCGGATGATTACGGCCCGCAATTCCTGCCATTGCCGCACCCGAGCTGGCGGAGCACCGGCTGGATGAAGCGCAATCCGTGGTTTGAGAGCGATGTGCTGCTGGTATTGCGCGCGCGGGTGGTGGCGGCGCTGGGTTAGCCGCGTGGCAGGAGGATGATGGCGTTCAACCCGCCTTCGGGACGATTTTCCAGCGTGATATCCCCGCCCGCCTCGCGCACGATCGCGCGGGCGAGCGCGAGGCCGAGACCCACGCCCCCTGTGTCGCGATTTCGCGATGTTTCCAGCCGGGTGAACGGATCGAACACCGCATCGATCTGATCTGGGGGGATGCCCGGTCCTGTATCGGCGATAATGATGCTTACCGGTCCAGCGCCGGTTATAATCCGCACATCGGCGCTGGTGCCGTATTTGACCGCATTCTCGATCAGGTTCTGCACCGCACGGCGCATCAGCGAGGGGCGGGCGGGGGCAATGATCCGCGCGGTTTCCTGAAACGCTACCGGTTTGCCAATTGCCTTAAAATCCTCGACCACCGCCTCAACCAGTGCCGTCAGGTCCGTTTCGCTAACGGGTTCACTGGGGCGGCCAAGCCGGGCGAGCGACAATATGTCGTCCAGCGTCCGGTTCATTTCCTCAATCGTTTCAATCATGCGGGTGCGATCAGTATCGTCATCGACCGATTCAACGCGCACCCGCAACGCCGCCAGCGGGGTGCGCAGATCATGGCCAATCGCGCCGAGCATCTGATCCTTTTCATCCAGCATCGCCGTAACGCGCAGCCGAAGTGCGTTGAACGCGGCAATCACCGACCGCACATCTTGCGGCCCTTGCTCTTCCAGCGGGGGCTGCGGCTCGCCAGGGCGAAAGCGTTGCGCGGCACTGGCCAGCGATTGCAACGGGCGCGAAATACGCCGTGATCCCCACAGAACGGGCAA
>JBBSCC010000004.1:0-55323 GCA_038250735.1 Sphingomonadales bacterium
CGTTTATGATCAGGCCAAACTGGTTGGCGGACTGGTGGCACGCAAGGCGCAAAGTGGCGAAAGCGTGGTCGCGCTGAACGGCAAAACCTATGCGCTCGACGAGACGATGACCGTTATCGCAGATGACGAGAAAGTCCATGATATCGGTGGCATCATGGGCGGTGAGGAAACCGGCGTATCGGACACGACCACCGATGTGCTGATCGAATGCGCCTTTTTCGATCCTGAAAGCATCGCGCGGACCGGGCAGAAACTGCTGTTAACCAGCGATGCACGCACGCGGTTTGAACGCGGCGTCGACCCGAATTTGCTCGATGACGGGCTGGCAATCGCGACCTGGCTGGTGCTGGAACATTGCGGCGGCATGGCAAGCGAAGTGACGCGCGCAGGCACGCCGCCGCGCACCACCCGCAGCATCGCCTATGATCCCGGCCGGGCGGAAACGCTGGGCGGGCTGGCCATTGCGGCGGAACGACAACGCACAATTCTGGAATCGCTTGGCTTTGCCGTGAGCGCCGATTGGCAGGTTATGCCACCAAGCTGGCGGCGCGATGTGGATGGCAGTGCGGATCTGGTCGAGGAGGTGATCCGTATCGAAGGCATCGACAAGGTGCCGTCGACGCCCCTGCCCCGCGTTGCGGGCGTGGCAACACCAACCGCACGGCCCGACCAGAAGCTGGAGCGTAAAGTGCGCCGTGCCGCTGCTGCGCGTGGGCTGAACGAGGCGATTACCTGGAGCTTCCTGTCCGATGCGCAGGCAGCACCATTTCGCGCGGCCGGCAATTTTGAGTGGCGCGTGGCGAACCCGATCAGCGAAGACCTGAAAATCATGCGGCCCTCGCTGCTGCCCGGCCTGCTCGCCGCGACCGAACGCAACCTGAAACGGGGCGCGAGCAGCGTAAGGCTGTTTGAGATTGGCCGACGCTATCTGCAAGATGCAGAGCGCGCGACGCTAGGCGTCGTTCTCGCGGGCAACAAGCGGGCGCGTGGCTGGCAGGGCGGCAAGGCGCAGGGCTTTGACGCATTCGATGCCAAGGCAGAGGCGCTGGCGTTACTGGCAGAGGCTGGCGCACCGGTAGATAATCTGCAGGTTTACGGTGCCGATGCGATCTGGTCGGGCGATGCCTGGCACCCTGGCCAATCGGCAACCCTGCGACTGGGACCAAAAACGGTGCTGGCAGCATTCGGGATGCTCCACCCACTGACCCTGAAGGCATTCGACCTTGATGGGCCGGTGGCGGCGGTTGAGCTCTACCTCGATGCGATTCCGGTGAAGCGGGGTGCTGGCTTCATGCGCCCGGCCTTCGCACCCCCGGCGTTGCAGGCGGTGACGCGCGATTTCGCATTTCTCGTGCCCGACACTCTGTCTGCTGACGCGTTGGTCCGCGCCGTTAAAGGGGCGGACAAGGCCGCGATCACCGCTGCGCGGCTTTTCGATGTGTTCACCGGTGCGGGCGTTGAGCCGGGGAGCAAAAGCCTGGCCGTTGAAATTACACTGCAACCGGGCGACAAGAGCTTTACCGATGATGATCTGAAGGCTGTCGCCGACAAGGTGGTGGCCGCAGCGGCGAAGTTGGGGGCGGTATTGCGTGGGTGATTGGTTCGACATCGGTTCGCGCGCGCTGACCGCGTCGATCAACCCATTTGGTGCTGAGCTGTCGTCGCTGCGCGATGGGCGGGGTCGGCAGTTGATGACCAATGCTGACCCCAGCTTTTGGAGCGGCCGCGCCCCGATTTTGTTCCCGATTGTCGGGCGGTTGAACGATGATGTGCTGTGGCTGGACGAAACGTCGTACCGCATGGAAAAGCACGGCTTTGCCCGGCGATCAATGTTCGATGTTGCCGAATCATCGGCCAGCCATGCGGTGCTGCGGCTGATTAATTCCGCGCGGACGAGGGAATCCTATCCATTCCCATTCCTGCTCGAAATCGGCTTTGTCGTGGACGATGCGACGCTGACGATGACGGCGATTATCGGCAATACCGGTGATGCGCCGATGCCGTTCAGCTTTGGCTGGCACCCGGCCTTTGCCTGGCCACTGCCCGGCGGTGCCGCGCGGGACGACCATTACATCGATTTTGAGGTTGATGAACCCGCACCTCTGAAAGGACTGAACGAGGCCGGCCTGATTGCAGAGGATCGCGCGACGCCGGTGGTCGGCAACCGGCTCGCGCTGGCAGATGCGCTGTTTGAGCGTGATGCGCTGATCTGGAACCCGGTCGCCTCGCAGCGGCTGTCCTATGGCAGCGGCACCGGCCCGCGCCTCGACATCGCGTTCCCCAATACCCCCAGCCTTGGCATCTGGACCAAACCCGGCGCACGCTTTGTGTGCATTGAACCCTGGCACGGCACCGCCGACAGCACCGGGTTCGGCGGCGATTTTCGCGAAAAGCCCGGGGTGATGATGCTGGAGCCCGGCGCGCAGCACCGGGCCGAAATGCGGGTGACAGTTACGGCATAAGGGAGTGGCCGGGGCGAAAAACATGCGACGGGTCCGTTGGAGACCGCGTTAACCATTTTGTCCCTCCCGCCGCGAAATGCTTGCCATCGCCCGCCACGTCGATAGGTTCCCCGCGAAGGGGTGCGCGATGGCCGATATCGATTCGGGGAATGCCTGCGCGGCCTTTAGCGAGTCCGAGCTGGCTGAAATGCTGGCGATTGCCGTCATCCATGAAGATGCCAGCAGCGGCCTGTTGTCGCTTGCCGCAAAAGCGGGCGAAAGCGCCGATCAGGTGATCGATTGGCTGCCCGACAATTTTGAGGACAAGCTGCAGGGGGTCGTCGATCTGGCGCTGCGGCAAAGCTATGCGATTGCGTTCACGATTGGTGGGCGTCGCCGCCGCAAACGGGGCAAGCCGGGCCACAGCCGGGAGGGGTTTTATCGCTTTGCAACCGGCGTTGCGGGGGCGGTGGGCGGTGCGGGTGGCATTGCAGCGACGCTTGCCGATCTTGCCATCACCACCACGCTGATTCTGCGATCAATTCAGGAAATCGCCGTCAGCTATGGCGAGGATTTGGACGATCCCGCCGTCCGCGCACAGTGCATCACCGTGTTTGGGACTGGCGGACCGCTGGTGGATGATGACAGCCTGGATACCGCGCTATGGGCCGGTCGGATCGCGCTGAGCCATCAGTCGGTGTCAGCGACAATTCGCGCGATCGTGCCGCAATTTGGCAAGGCAGCGACCGAGGGCATCCTGTCACGCGCTGCGCCGGTGGTGGGGGCGATTGCGGGGGCGGCGATCAACAGCGCGTTCACCCGGTACTATCAGCGGATGGCGCATGTGAATTTCCGCCTAGGTCGGCTGTCACGCAACCACCCGCGCGCCGATGTGATGGCGTGCTTCTCGCGCGTGGTGGACATGGAACGCGCGCGGCGAAAGACCAGAGACAAGAAGAAGAAATAGGTTTTAGCCCCGCCGACCAGCCCCGGCGATAACCCCCGCAGATAACCCCGGCGATGCGCGCTCTATTGCGGCACCGGTCTCGACTTGGCGGCAACACCCGCGTAACCCGCCCGCGATGACTCAGTTGAACGACCGCCGCACCTTTGCGATCATTTCCCACCCTGACGCCGGCAAGACCACGCTGACCGAAAAGCTGCTCTATTTCGGCGGCGCGATCCATCTGGCGGGCGAGGTGAAGGCGCGCGGGCAAAATCGCCGCGCCCGCAGCGACTGGATGAAGATCGAGCAGCAGCGGGGCATTTCCGTCACCTCCTCGGTTATGACGTTTGAAAAAGACGGCATCACATTTAACCTGCTCGACACGCCGGGGCATGAGGATTTCAGCGAGGATACCTATCGCACGCTGACCGCGGTCGATTCCGCGGTGATGGTTATTGACGCGGCGCGCGGGATTGAGGCGCAGACCCGCAAATTGTTCGAAGTGTGCCGGTTGCGATCCGTGCCGATCATAACCTTTGTGAACAAGGTGGACCGAGAAGGCCGGGGTGCGTTTGAACTACTCGACGAAATTGCCGATATGCTCGCGCTGGATGTCACGCCGATGAGCTGGCCGGTTGGCATGGGGGGCGAGTTTGAGGGCGTGTATGATCTGTACACCAACCAGCTGATGCAGCCTGAGGGCGGCAGCCGGGAGTATCTGGGCAAGGCCGCGCAGTTCACCGGGCTGGATGATCCCGCACTGGCGGGGGTTCTATCCCCCACCGGCCTGGCCAAGCTGCGCGAGGATGCCGAGCTGGCGCTGGGCGGATACGGCGCGTTTGATGCAGAGGCGTACCGCGCTGGCGACCAGACACCGGTATATTTTGGCTCTGCCTTGAAGGATTTCGGCGTCGGTGAGCTGATCGATGCGCTCGCGCGCCACGCCCCCGGCCCCCGCCCGCAACCCGCCGAACCTGGCCCCGTTTCCCCTGACCGCGCTGATGTAACCGGCTTTGTGTTCAAAGTGCAGGCCAATATGGATCCACAACACCGTGACCGCATTGCGTTCATGCGGCTGTGCTCCGGCACGTTCAAGCGGGGGATGAAGCTGACGCCCACCGGCCATGGCAAGCCAATCGCGATCCATTCGCCGATCCTGTTCTTTGCGCAAAACCGCGAGCTGGCCGATGAGGCTTTTCCCGGTGATATCATCGGCATCCCCAATCACGGCACCTTGCGGGTGGGCGATACGCTGTCCGAACGAGCCGATGTGCGCTTCACCGGGCTGCCCAATTTTGCGCCCGAAATCCTGCGCCGGGTGCAGTTGCGTGATCCGACCAAAACCAAGCAGCTCCGCAAGGCGCTGGACGATATGGCTGAAGAGGGTGTGACGCAGGTTTTCTATCCCGATATCGGATCAAACTGGATCATCGGTGTGGTCGGCCAATTGCAGCTGGAAGTGCTGCTGAGCCGGCTGGAGGCGGAGTATAAGGTCGATGCCGGGTTGGAAATGGCGCCGTTTGAAACCGCGCGCTGGATTTCCGCCGAAGACCCCGCCGACCTGAAGTCGTTCGTCGATCTCAATCGCGGGGCAATGGCCAAGGACCGGGATGGCAATCCGGTATTCATGGCCAAAAGCAATTGGGAGGTTGGCTATATCGTTGATCGTTACCCAAAAGTGCGGTTTGCGGCGACGCGGGAACGATAATCGGGCGGCCCGCCCACCCTTTTCAAGCCCCTCCCCTGAAGGGGAGGGGCTTTGAAGTGAGCGACCGATCAACCTGATCGATCAGAACTTCACTTGCGCCGTTACGTTCACCTGGCGTGGATTGCCGTAATAAGCGGTCAAAATGCCGTCTGCGCCCAGCGTCGAGATGAAGTTGCCGGTCATGGCGTTGCGATTGAAAACGCCAGTGTCTGCGTTTGCGCTCAAGAAGTTATACCCCGCCGCAATGTAGCGCTTGTCGAACAGGTTGCGGCCATGCACCCCGATCGAAAAGGTCTTGTTCACTGTCCACACCGCATTGGCATCAAACAGCGCAAAGCCCGGCTGATCAAGCATCGCGGTAGGGACTTCGAATTGCTGCGAATCGCCGCGATAGGAAACAGCGGCGCTCAGGTTCAGCGACCCGTCGCGGATCGGCACGTCATAGCTGATTGATCCACTGGCGGTCCAATCCGGCGTGTTCTGCACCGCGCGCAATCCAGCGACCTGAAGCCCGCGTGCATCGATGTAGGATTTATACTTCGCGTCGAGATAGCCCGCCGTCCACGCCAGCACCAGCCGTCCGCCGCTGACACCCAGATTCTTGGCGAGCACGGCGTTGCCCTCCAGCTCAATGCCACGAATCTGTGCCTGGGCAGCATTGGTGGTGATGCCTGCAAAGGTCTGAATGCCACTCACCACGATCCCGACCGAACCAGGGATCTGGACGTTTTGATAATCCGAGTGGAAGGCCGAAACCGCGATATTCAGTCGGCGGTCAAACAATGATCCCTTATAGCCGATTTCATAGGTGCGAACATCTTCGGGATCGAACGACAGGAAGCTGAAAATATCCGCCTGATCCCCGCCTGCCCCGTTTATGCCATTGCCGTTCAGATCGGGGGCTGCCGTGCCCACGCCGCGCGGATCAAAACCGCCGCCCTTGAAGCCTTCGGCATAGCTTGCGTAAAAATTGTTATTGGCGTTCGGCTTGAAGCTGACCGACACGCGGGGCGTAAACGCCTTGAAGCTCAGCTTGCCGCGGAAATCGGTTTGCCGGACAATCGGGTTGCTGGTGCCGCCGAAAAAGGGCGACGCGCCCAGAAAAACGTTACGCTGAATTTGCGATCGGCGATCATCCCAAGTGTATCGTCCGCCAGCCGATATGCTGAACATTTCATTGAAATCATAGCTGAAATCACCAAAAATCGCCGCCGTATCCGTCCGCACATTGCCAAAGGTCAGTGCAGTTACCGTGCCGGGAAGCCGAACGTCGAAAACCGTGCGCGACGATGCATCAAGATAATAAAGACCGAGCAGGCCATTGAACCCGCCGGTATTGACCAGGAATTGGACTTCCTGACTGAACTGTTTGTTGTTGTAGAACGCGGGCACATCGACATCGACGGCGGGGAGCGCATCGAAATCGATTGGTGTGCTGCTGTCATCCTGGCGATAGGCGGTGATGCTGCGGAAGGTGAGCCAGTCGGTTGGGCGGACTTCGCCGAAACCGGAAATGCCAAACGCCTTTACGTCCTGCGCTGGACTGTTCAGCCCGCCGCGCGTGTCATACACATTGGCCAGCACCGGCGTGCGCGAAACGATACCCGGGATGAGCCGGTGGCCGCCGCGCGCATTGGTGGCATCGTGGGTGTAATCGCCCGTGATGCGGAAGAACGCCTCAGTGCTCGGTTCAATTTCGAGCGTGCCACGCCCTGCCCAGATATCCTTGTTGTAGTTTTCCTCACCTGTGGTGAGGTTGGTGCCGAACCCGTCACGGCTAAGGCGCGCAATTGCGCCGCCAATCTTTACCTTGCCGTCGAACAACGGCACACTGCCGCTAATCACGCCGTCAGCCTGATTATAGCTGCCATATGACCCGCGCAGCGTCGCCGTAGGATCATCCGACAGCCGCTTGGTGACATATTTGATCGCGCCACCAATTGTGTTGCGGCCATATAGCGTGCCCTGCGGCCCGCGCAGCACCTCAATCCGCTCGACATCATAGATGTCGAGCACCGCAGCCTGGGGCCGGTTGAGGTACACATCGTCGAGGTAAATGCCGACGCCGGCTTCAAACCCGGCAACCGGATCTTGCTGGCCGATACCGCGGATAAACGCGGTCAGCGTTGAACTGGTGCCGCGCGATACTTCCAGCGTGACGTTGGGGGTGTAATTACCAATGTCGGTAATGTCGGCCGCACCCGATTGGTCCAGCTGCGCGCCCGAAAAGGTTGTGATTGCAATCGGCACGTCGAGCAGGGTTTCTTCACGGCGACGTGCGGTGACCAGAATGTCCCCTTCCTCTGCCACGGGGCGGTCGGCTTGCGTTGTCGCAGGCGTTGCCGGCGCCGTTTGGGCAAAAACGGGGGCAGCGACAAGCGCGCTGACGGCGGCGCCAAGCTGCAGGAGCGCGCGGGCGGTTACAAAGCGTGGTGACATGATGAGTTCTCCCCTCCATTTTGGCGCGCCCCTTCTGGTGGGTTGAACGCCGTTGAGAGACGCTATACTGAAACATGAACCAGGTTTCAACTTGGGAGTTTAGGGGAATGAAAAATGGCGGGAGAGCGTGCCGCTTCTGCAACAGTTTCAGCGGCGAGCGAGGGCAAGGCGCCCCGAACTGACCGGGGACGAAAGACGTTGCGGGCGATCCTCGACGCGGCAGCGATCGAATTTGGTGAGCGCGGCTTCCACGAGACATCGATCAGCGGCATCACGCGGCGCGCTGGCGTGGCGCTGGGCAGTTTCTACACCTATTTTGACAGCAAGGACGCGGTGTTCCGCGCGCTGGTGCGCGATATGTCAGATCAGGTGCGCGATCATGTAACGCCGCACATCCGCGCAGCACCCGACCAGATTGCCGCCGAACGGGCCGGCCTGCGCAGCTTCATCGATTTCGTGCGCGGGCATAAGGAAATTTATCGCATCATCGACGAGGCCGAGTTCGTCGACCCCGACAGTTTTCGCGCGCATTACGCCATCACCGCTGAGCGTATCGCCCAGCGATTGCAGGCAGCCGCCGCGCGGGGCGATGTCCGCAGCGACATGCAGGGCGACACTGCTGAGGTCCACGCCTGGGCGATTATGGGGATGAACGTTTTCCTGGGGCTGCGCTACGGCGTGTGGAACGAGGATATCAGCCCCGACGCGGTTGCCGATACCGTGGCGCAACTGCTGGCGCGGGGCATTGCCCGCTAAACCGCTGGCCGTTTATTCGGTACACCCCACTCCCGCCATACCCGTCACCCGCGCGCAGGCGGGGGTCCAGCTGCCTTGGCGATGGTCGAGAACCAACTGGCGAAAAGAAGCTGGTTTCCCGCCTGCGCGGGAATGACGATCCCGTTCTAAGGTGCCCTGATTTAAGGTGCGATGACTTTACCTTGACCCGTTCGGGCTGAGCGAAGTCAAAGCCCAAGCGCTGCGCCTGCCCTTCGACTTCGCTCAGGGCGAACGGTTTAAGCTATCGTCATCACGGTCTAAGGTGCGATCCGGTAATTCCGATGAGTTCAAACCTTGATCTGCATCGCCTTGATGAAGCTGCGAATTTCCTGCAGCGTCGGGGTGCGGTTGTCGACCTTTATCGTCACCCGCTCAATCGTGCCACCAAACGGGTTGGCCCCTTTGTACGCGGTCGAGACTGGCGCGCCAAAGTCCAGCCCGATCGACATGCCATCATAGCTGGGTGAGGCGATGATCTTGTCAAACCGGTGCGTCGCGCGCTGCTCGCCATTGACGAACAACGTGCCGCCCCCTTCAAATGGTCGTACTGTCATTTTCTGGACATAGCGGATCACTGATTTGCCCACCGGCACCGGCCCGCCTGATATCCGTTCGGACCAGGGGATGATGCTGCTGTCATAGAAAAGCTGCCCACCTTTGAGATAGATCACATAGCCCGCAGGTGCAGAGCCATGCGCGATCAGCACCCCGTCCTGCACATCGGCCGGGCGATCGATCGCAATCTCGATACTGTGATCAAGCCCGCAAACCAGCGGCGAAGCATCGACCGGCAGATAGGGCACGGGCGGGCGGAATTCCCATAACGGGCGGATATCCGCCGTCCGCTGCTGGCTCATCTTGACGATCAGGTTGCGATCATCGAGCGGATAGACATTGTTGGCGCGCGCCGCCTTGTCCCATTTCGCCTTTAGCGATGCTGCAATATCAGGGTGGCGAGCAGACAGATCGGTCATCTCGGTCGGATCGGTCGACAAATCATACAGTGCCCAGGCATCGCCATCAAAAGCGTTGCCGCGTTCGTGCAGCGTCACCAGCCGCCATTTACCCTCTTCATAGGCGCGGTAGCCGCCCAGTTCATAATATTGCTCCCGCCGCGTTGGGGCTGCGGCTGAGGCGAAGGTGGCGGCAAAGCTGGCCCCGTCCACAGGCTTTTGGCGGCGACCCTGGTACAGCTCGGGCCGTTTCAGCTTGGCGGCTTCCAGCAGGGTGGGGAACAGATCGATCACATGCACGAACTGCTTGCGGATCTCGCCCTTGGCGGCGATCCCCTTGGGCCAGCTGACGATCAACGGATCAGCGACCCCGCCCAGATTGGTGAATTGCTTGTATAGCCGGAACGGCGTGTTCGACGCATTGGCCCAACCCATCGGATAATGCGGGAAGGTGGTCGCCTCCCCCATTTCAGGCAGCAATTTTTCAGCGTCAGCGAGCGGCACCGCCCGCCCCAGCGCAGAGGCAAAGATGTTGGGCGTGCCGGCCGGCGTGCCCTCCGGCGAGCCGCCATTATCGGAAAACAGCACGATCATCGTATCATCGCGCAGGCCCATTGCGTCGAGTTCAGCCGTCAATCGCCCGATATTCTCGTCAATCGAGGCGATAACGCCGGCATAAACCTCCATATAGCGGGCATAAACGCGGCGTTGATCGGGCGACAAGCTGTCCCAGGCGTCCGCCCCTTTGGACAGCGGCGGCAGTTGCGTGGTGGGCGACACGATCCCCAGCGTGTGCTGTTTTGCGAGCCGTTCGCGGCGCAGCACATCCCACCCCTTGTCATACCGGCCCTTGAACTTGTCGCGCAGCGCAGGCTTGGCGTGGAGCGGCGAATGCGCGCCGGAATAGGCGAGCTGGACATAAAATGGCCGGTCAGGCGCCACTGCGTGATGCGTGCGGATGTAACCAATCGCGTGATCCGTCAGGTCGTCGGTGATGTAATAATTATCGGCATCGGGCCGCGCGGAAATATCCACCAGCGTCGTCCCGTCAAAAATCGCGCCGGGGCGGAAATAATCGCTCGAATGGCCCTGAAACCAATAAGCATGGTCGAACCCACGATTGGTGGGCCAGTTGTGGAACGGCCCCGTCGGGCCATTGCTGGCGGACAGGTTCACATGCCATTTGCCGCACAAATAGGTGCCGTAACCTGCATCGTTCAGCACTTCGGGCAGGGTGGCGGCATCGCGGGTCAAATCGCCGCGATAGCCCGGAAAGCCGCTGTCGATATCGGCAAGCCAGCCCATCCCGGCATTATGGTGGTTCAGCCCGGTGAGGAAGGCGGCGCGGGTGGGCGAGCACATCGCGGTGGTGCGGAAATTGGCATAACGCAGCCCGCGCGACGCCAGCGCATCAATCGCCGCCGTTTCGATATCGCTGCCGTAACAGCCCAGATCAGCAAAGCCGACATCGTCGAGAATGATCACCACGATGTTGGGCGCGCCCGCAGGCGGCTTGGCCGGGCCGCTGCGCGCGGGATGCGAATCGGCATAGGATTGCGCAATTTGCGGCGGCGCGCCCGCTGCGACGGGGGCCTGCGCAATGTAGGGCGTCAGTTGCCCCTTCACATACACGCCGCCTGCCGCCAGCGCCGCCGCGCCGCCACCCCCCACCGCGCCACCAATCAATAGCGAGCGGCGATCAATGCCCTGTTTGCCGGTGCCGCTTTGGCCAGCGTCATCATCGCCCGAATTCGCCATAACCCGCCCCCTTCAGAGCTTGATCTTCGCCGTCACTGCCTGAAGCTGCATCGCCAGCGCCATGTCGCCATCGAGTTTGATCTTGCCCATCATCACCGCCATGGCCGGGTTCAGCTTGCCCTTGGCGAGCGCCTTGAAATTATCCAGGCTCATCCGCAGCGTGGTTTCGGCAGGGGCATCTTCGTTGGTAACCGCCGCTGCAACCCCGTCGAGCAGGATCACGCCGTCTGCGCCAAAATCAAACTTGATGCGGCGGCCCGGCACAAAAGCTTCGTTCGCCGCCATAATCGCGGTAATGTCACCCAGCTCAGCCATGATTGAACCTTTCACCTTTCGGCATTATCAGTGCCAATAACATCGGCAGCGCCAATCACGCAAGCCGGGACCAGATGGCCGTTACCGCCAGGAGAGCATGCGTGACCAACCCTATCCTGATCGCCGGCTCTCCCGGATCACCCTATACGCGCAAGATGCTGGCGGTGCTGCGCTATCGGCGGCTGCCCTATCATTTCGTCCACGCCAGCAAGGTGCGTGACACGCTGCCCGCGCCAAAAGTGCCGCTGTTGCCAACATTCTACTTTCCTGATGACGCGGGCACGCCCGTGCCGATGACCGATTCCTCGCCAATCATCCGCCGATTGGAGGCTGAACATAATGGCCGCAGCGTGATCCCCGGCGATCCCGCGCTGGCGCTGATCGATGCGCTGATCGAGGATTATGGCGATGAATGGCTGACCAAGGCGATGTTCCATTATCGCTGGTCGTTTGCACCCGACATCACCAAATCGGCAACCGTGCTGCCCAACTGGTTCGGCAAGCCGCTGAGCGATGCTGAGCTGAAGGCGATGGGGGATAGCTTTGGCGGGCGGCAAATCGGGCGGCTGGGCTATGTCGGCTCAAACGCGGTGACAGCGGCGACGATCGAGGCGAGCTATACGCGGCTGCTGGCGATCCTTGACCGGCATTTTGCGCGCCACCCTTTCCTGCTCGGTGATCGGCCCGGCAGCGGCGATTTCGCGATGTACGGCCAGCTTACCCAGCTTGCGATGTTTGATCCCACGCCCATGGCAGCGGCAACGGCAGCCGCCCCGCGCGTGATCGCCTGGGCGCATGTGATGGAGGATTTGTCGGGTGAGGAGGCAAGCGGCTGGGTCGATCTGGCGGCGTTACCCGCGACGATCACCGCGTTGCTTAGCGAGATCGGGCGCACATACGTGCCGCTATTGATTGCCAATGCCTATGCCGTGCGCGGCGGGGCGGACCGGGTGAGCACGGTGATCGATGGGCGGGTGTGGGAGCAGGCACCCTTTGCCTATCAAGCAAAATGCCTTGCCGCGCTGCGCACCCAATATGATGCGCTGGAGAGTGGCGCGAGGGCACGGGTAAATCATGCGCTGGCGGGCACCGGATGCGGCGCGCTGTTCGCCGATGAATGATCGCTTCGTCGCGATATCGGGCGGCGATTATCAGATCGGTTCAGATCGGCATTACCCAGAAGAACGCCCGGCGCGAACGGTTGATGTTGCCGCGTTTGACATCGCGACTGCCCCGGTGACCAACGCTGATTTCGCGCGCTTTGTGGCGGCGACCGGCCACGTCACAATTGCCGAACATGCCGGTGCGTCAGCGGTTTTTGTCCCAACGCCTGGCCCGGTCGCGCTGCACGATCCGGCTGCCTGGTGGCATACGGTAAAGGGCGCGTGGTGGCGCGAACCGGAGGGGCCCGGCTCGACGATTAATACGCGGCAAGACCACCCCGTCGTTCATGTCGCACAGGCAGACGCCGCCGCCTACGCCGCTTGGGCCGGAGCACGATTGCCGGACGAGGCCGAATGGGAGGCCGCCGCGCGGGCCTGGCTGATTGATGCCGATTATGCCTGGGGCGATCACCTTTTGCCCGACGGGCAGATGATGGCCAATTTCTGGACGGGCAGCTTCCCCTGGTATCATGATCGCCAGCCGCTGCCCGGCACGACGCCGGTTGGCCACTTTCCAGCGGATGCACGCGGGCTGATCGATATGATCGGCAATGTCTGGGAATGGACGACCACTGCAGCCGCCCCTGCACCTTCAACCGATAGCCCGGCACCCCGATGTTGTGCGCCCGATGCATCGACCAGCGATCTGGTGATCCTGAAAGGCGGATCATTCCTGTGTGCTGCTGAATATTGCCAGCGTTACCGCCCCGCCGCGCGGATTGCCGTGGGCGCTGCGATGACCAGCGCGCATATCGGCTTTCGCCTCGCCCGCAGTGGCTGACCGGGTCAATGGCATCTCGACTATTGACATGGCGCGTGCCAATGCTTGTCCCGGTGGGGAGAGCGGGCGATGAGCGGTTGGATGATCTGGGGGGGTGCGCTGGCAATCTATGGGTTGTTCCGCGCCTGGTATGATAATTGGCGCGGCGTGCTGACGCCGGACGAAATTGCCGCCTATCTGATAAAACTCGATGGTCGCACCGATACCACGCCCGAAGCGCTGGAGGCGTTACGCCAGTTCATCGAGGCCGATGACGGGCGCGATTTCGTGATGTTCAACATCGTGAAAGCCAATCTGACCCCGGTTGCTGATCCTGTCAGCGGCGACATGATGCCCGGCGTCAGCTTGCTGCAACGCTATGCCAAGCACTTCATGCCGGTGCTGCTCGCCAATGGCGGGCACCCCGCCATCGTGCGCCGCAAAATTGGCGGGTATATGGATAGCTGGGCGACCGAGCCTGATCCGGGTTGGACGATCATCGGCCTGATGCGATACCGCAGCAGGCGCGACATGATGAACCTGATTATCGACCCCCGGTTCGAAGCCGCCCATCCCGACAAGCTGGCCGGTACATTGGCGACCTTTTCTTTCCCGACATCGCCAATGATGGGTGTTTATATCGGACCGCGCCTGTGGCTGGCGTTGGTATTGGCGCTGGCCGCCGCGCTGGGGCATCTGGCGATCCTGCTTTCGCTATGACCAAAGCTGCGGCAAAGGACGGCATCAGGAGATAGATCGATGACCACCAAATTGCTCGTCAACCGCGCCCGGATAAGCGAAGCGAAGCTCGCCGATCGTGCTGCGGTGGCACTTACCACCGGCGAGGTGCGCGTCCGCGTTGACCAGTTTGCGCTGACCGCGAACAATATCAGCTATGCGCTGTCGGGGGAGCAGATCGGCTATTGGCGGTTCTTTCCGGATCAAGAAGATGGCTGGGGCGTGGTGCCGATCTGGGGATTTGGCACGGTTACCGAATCGCTGTGCGACGACGTGGCGGTGGGCACGACGATCTGGGGATTCCTCCCCATGGCGTCCGATTTGGTGATGCGCCCCGAACGCGTGACGCCGGGCGGCTTTACCGACGGCGCGGTCCACCGCCAGGAATTGCCCTATGTCTATAATCTCTATGCGCGCACCAATGATGACGCAGCGGTGCTGGCCGACATGGCCGATTTGCGCAGCCTGGTGTTTCCGCTGTTCACCACCAGCTATGTGCTCGACGATTACATTGCCGACAATGCGGGCTTTGGTGCGACGCAGGTGATTTTGGGGAGCGCCTCATCAAAAACCGCGTTCGGGCTGGCGCATTTCCTTAAAGAGCGCGGCGGCATGAAGGTGATCGGCCTTACCTCGCCGGGCAATATCGGCTTTGTTGAGGGGCTGGGCTATTATGATCAGGTGATGGCTTATGACGCGGTCGGGTCGCTCGATCCGGCCGTGCCGACGGTGTTTGTCGATATGTCGGGCAATGGTGATGTCGTCTCCGCCATTCACCACCACTTCGGTGATCAGGTGACGGCCAGCATTGGCGTAGGCGCAACGCATTGGTCCGCGCCGCGCGCCGGGCAAACCCTGCCCGGGCCGCGCCCTGCCTTTTTCTTTGCGCCCGGCCAGATCGCCAAGCGCGATACCGAATGGGGGCGCGGTGAGATGATGCGGCGTGCTACCGCCGCCAACATCGCCTTTTGCCAGATATTGGGCAACCGCGTGACGATAGCGCATGAACAGGGCAGCGAAGCCGTGGCGGCGGCATATCGGCTGATGGCCGCCGGGCAGAACCCGCCCGATCGCGGGCTGATTTTGCAGTTTTAGCCCAGCCGGCTGCGCGCCAGCCCGATTAGCACCACCAGCACCGCCTCTATCGCCATGGGCTGGATGATCGCGGCGTCGCCGGTCAGCGCATAGCTATACGCCCGGCCCGCAAAGGCGAGCGCGAGCAGCAGCATCGGCAACTGCGCGATCTGCTTGTCATCGCGCCACGCGGCGAGCAGCGCGCCAATCGCCCAGGTGGCAAAAAACCCGCCAATATCCGCACGTAACGTCGCGGCGGCGAGCGGCGACGTGGCGGTTGGCCCCAATTGAGCGGCAAAGCGCGGCTGATCAAACCACACCAGCGCCCACAGCCCGATTGCCAGCAACCCGGCCATTGCCAGAAACCCCCGCGCCAATAACTTTGCCATCCGCCTGCCCCTTTGTAACCCGCCGACAAAACTATTGGCGTTTTGAGTGCCATTTGGCAATAAGGTGCTGACCGTCACCTGGCGGCACCGACGGGAGAGATGCCTTGAAGCGATTATGGGTAGGGCTCATCGCATTGGCGGTGCTGGGCGGCGCGGGCTATGCCCTGTTCCAGGAATATAAATACGCGATCCCCGGCATTATCGCGCGCTGGCGCGATCCGATTCAGCCCAATCATCCGGTCGCATGGGCCACGGGTCCCGCAGCACCCGCGAATGCCAAACGCCCACCCAATGTGATCGTCATCGTTGCCGATGATATGGGGCATAATGACATTAGCTTTTTCGGCGGTGGCATTGCAGGCGGGCTGGTGAAGACGCCCAACATCGATTCAATCGGGCAGCAGGGCGCCAGTTACGACATCGCCTATGCCGCCAACGCAACGTGCAGCCCATCGCGCGCTGCCATGATGTCTGGCCGCTACCCGACCCGGTTTGGCTTTGAATTTACCGCAGTGCCCGTCGTCTTTGCGCGCGCGGTGGCCGGTGGTGCGCATGATGGCCCGTTGCCGGTCATCTTCCACGAAGAATATACCAAGGATCTGATCGATTACCCCGATATGGGCATGCCGCAATCTGAGATCACGATTGCCGATCTGCTAAAATCGGGTGGCTATCATACGATCCAGATCGGCAAATGGCATTTGGGGGAGGCCAAGGCGCTGCAACCCAATGGCCAGGGTTTCGATGAATCGCTGGGGTTTCTGGCCGGCGGCGGGATGTTCATGCCGCCTGAATCGTCTGGCGTCGTCAACGCCAAGCTGCCCTGGGACCCGATTGATCGCTTCTTATGGCCTAACCTGCCCTATGCCGTGCAATGGAATGGCGGGCAGCGTTTCGCACCCAAAGGCCATTTGACCGATTATTTCACGGACAACGCCATCACGGCGATAAAGGCCAATAAAAACCGGCCCTTTTTCATGTACCTGGCCTACAACGCGCCGCACACCCCACTGCAGGCGACCAAGGCCGATTACGACGCGCTGCCGCAGATCAAGGACCATACCACGCGCGTTTACGGCGCAATGGTGCGCCAGCTTGATCGCGGCATTGGCCGCGTGCTGCAAACGCTGAAGGATCAGGGGATTGACGATAACACCCTGGTCATCTTCACTAGTGACAATGGCGGCGCCTGGTACACCGGCATCACGGGCAGCAATGCCCCGTTCCGCGGGTACAAGGCGACGTTTTTTGAAGGCGGCTTGCGCGTGCCGTTCTTCCTGCGCTGGCCGGGGCGGATTGCGCCCGGCACCAAATTGCCGGGCCCGGCGCACCATCTGGATATCTATGCCACTGCCGCTGCTGCTGCTGGCATCCCGATCCCCACAGACAGGGCGATGGACACGGTCAGCCTGTTTGGCCCGGCATCGGCAACGGCTGCGCCAACTCGGCTGACAATGGCCCCCCACGATCTGTTGTTCTGGCGTTCGGGCGACACCAGGGCGGTGCGCCAGGGCAATTGGAAGCTGCAAATCGCCAAGCGGCCCAACAAGGCCTGGCTCTATGATCTGGCCAACGACCCCACCGAACATCGCAACCTGGCATTGGCGGATCCCGCCCGTGTTCAGGCGATGCGCGCGCTGATTACAGCCCAGAACGGCACGATGCCAAAGCCGCTTTGGCCCGCGCTGATCGACGCCCCGGTGCGGATAGACGTGCCACTGAATGTGCCGTGGAAGAAGGGCCAGGAATATGTCTATTGGTCGAACTGACGCTGGTGTGGCGATGAAAAAACAAGGGCGCGGCTCATGGGCAGAACCGCGCCCTTTCAAGCCAGGCCAACTGGGGAGGGGTCGCCAGGCGCCCCGGCTTTAGCTCAGCGGCGGCGCGCGCCGCGCACACTTGCCCGCGGCTGAAATCCGGGCGCGCGCGTTACATTTACTGAACGACCAACGCCGGTGTCGCTGCGCGATGCCGTTGCTGTGCGTGCATAAAGCGACTGGCCATTGGCCCCTGTCACATTTTGTTGCGCGGTAAAGCTGCCATCACCGCGCGTGCGATTGGACTGGTAGGTTAGCATCTCACCATTGCGGCGCGTGAAGCTGCCCGTCGCGGTCGAACCCGTATCGGTGCGCGTGCGGTTGTAATCGACATTGCGGGTCTCACCGGCAAAATTTGTCGAACTGCCCTGGATCGCAACGCCAGTATCGGTCCGCGTTTGGTCCATCTCTCGCGATGCAACGGCGCCATCGGCCGAGCGCGTCAGGGTGCCGTCCCGGCTTGCTATCCCCGTGGCTGGGTCAATTGTGGTCGTGCGCGTGCCACTATAGCCGGGGCGATCGATGGTGGTGGTATTGCTCGTCTGCGCGGTAGCGCTGGTGGCAACAAGCGTGGCGATTGCTGCCAGAATGAAGCGTGATTGCATGGGGTTACTCCTACACACATGAATGGGACATGGGGGCAAGGGAGCGCGCACTTCCTTATCCTGTCCAACGGTGCATCCGCCAAAACCCTTTGCGGTTGTTATTGGGGCGGTGGTGTAGTGGACTCAGCTTGAGCCGGCCTGCCGGGCTGGGCTGCAGGAGCCTGCGCCGCGCTTTGGGCAAGTTCAGCTTGCCGGGCTTGCCAGCGACGCCGACGTTCGCGGCGCATCTCGCGCCATTCCCGCAGCGCCTGTTCGTTTTGCGATCCCGCCCAGGTCGGGGTGGCACCGGCACCGTCAGCGGCTGGCGCAGACGGGGTGCCCAGCAAAGCTTCAGGCACACCAGTTCCCGCTGCCGCCGGATGGTTGGCAAGGAACCGGGCGCGCATCCGCGCCAACCGTGGGGGCAGCGATTCGGGCGACGCAGCGATCAGCGCGGCCCGCAACTGTGCGCGCTGTTCGGCTGGCGTGCCGCTGGGCAGATCGGTTTGTCCCGTTCGGGCGATAACCCGGTTACGAATGACACTGCGGGGCACAAAGATGCCGCGCGCAGCGAGGCGGCGCTGGTTGCGCGTGACGATCCGATCGGTAATCGCCGCGCGAATGGGCATTGGCAGCGCGCGCAGTCGCTCAATCCTTTGGTCGCGGGTCAGGTTGGCGATTGGAACCGACGTTGCAGCAGCGCTTGGCAGTACCGGCTCAACTGCCGCAGTCTTGCCGATTGCCGCCCGGTGTTTAGGCCGCGCGGCCCGCGCGACTGCGACTGGCGGTGCGGCAGGAGCCAACAGCTGCGCAATGACCGGAATTTCAAACCGCACCGATTCAAACATGCCGGCTGCCGCTGCCGTGGCGCTCGCCAAGCCAACGGCAATCAGCCCGACAATCGTTCGCCGCGCCCAGGGGCCCCGTCCCAACGACCCCCGCGCCGCGCGAAAACGCGCTGGCCAGGGTGGCGCGTTTGCCTGTACCTTGGCGGCTATCGGCGCAGCATCGGCAATGGCCGCCATCCGCGCCACAAAATTCTCGCTCGGCGGGGGCACATCGAACAAGTCAAGCGCGCACGCCAACGCCGGGTCAAACGACGGGTTGCTGGCGGGGACAGGGTTGCTCATGCCGCGGCCCCCGCATCCATGCCACCAACACCGTCAATGCCCGCGTGCACAAGCGATTGATGCAGGCTCCGGCGGGCACGATACAGCAGCGATTCAAATGCCTTGATGTTCATTTCTAGGGCATCAGCAGCCATGATATTCGACAATCCTTCGTAATAGGTCAGCACAATGGCAGCGCGCTGCGCGTCGGCCAGCGCCCCCAGACACGCGAGCACCGCCGCGCGCTGCTGCTCGCGTTCGATCAGCGTGTCGGCGAGCGGGGCCGTATCAATCTGTTCAGGGGCCTCATCCGGGCTGCCGAACCGGCGCTTGCGCAGCCGATCAAGGCAGGCATTCATCGCCACCCGGTGCAACCAAGCCCCGATCCCAGGTCCGCCCTCACGCCAGCGCCCGGCATGCTCCCACAACCGAGCCAGCGCTTCTTGCGCAACATCTTCAGCCTCAACCGCGTCACCCAGCATCCGGTAGCCGATCCGCCGCACCGCGATGGCGTGCGCATCAACCACCCGCCGAAACACCGCAGCATCGCGCAAGGCGATCCGCGCCATCAGCGCGTCATCGTCAGGCACATTATTCACTGCTCTGGCCGCGTCCGCGCTCAAACCGATTCCATTCCCCGTTGCCGGGCCTTATGCTTACCTTACGCACCGGATGGCGAAACCCTTTGCGGGATTGCGGGGGGGGGGATGGCCCGCATTGTTATCCCGTCCAGTGCCGACGCACGGGGCGGTTTAGACTTTTCAGACGTGGCAGATCGCGGGACGAGCGTCGCCAATGGCAGAACCGCACGCTCGGTATCGACAGGTCAATCGGCCGCTTGTGTAGCTGGGCCATGCACCAGACGCGCCTTAAGAACCCCCTTGCGGGTGATTTATCTGCGATTACAGTAATTTGAGGAGAAATGGTGCCAGAAGAGGACTCACAATTAAATAGCAAACCGTTCATTATAATAGGTAAATTGTAGTAACTTGATCGCATGGCCCCCAACGTGGCCCCCAGCCAGTGGTGACTGAGGGGTTGGAGACTATTCTTCCTAGCTTAATTCGATAAAAGGTACGAACGAACTTCATGAAACGTAGATAAAATCTATTACGAAATAAGGGCTTAAAGGTAGCCAAGAGGGGTAACATGAAGGTCTTTTTTGCAAGAAGTAAACCTTATGGGGTTGATGCCGTTCACCTTGCTCGTGACAACAAGGTCGTTTTTCTCGGCTATCCATTAGCTCGCCCTGGGAAAGAATATAACGAGGAGAGCCTTCATTCATGTGTAACGTCGTTAGATGCAGACGAAGATGAATGGCTTGCCGCAAAATCGGCTGTGACCAAGCAATATGCAACGCAAGCGCAAGCTAATCGTAACTTGGCCGCTGAGATCGGCCCTGGTGACATCGCCCTGCTACCCTGCCCTCGCGAAGGGGTTGTTTACGCTGGCGTAGTCGCGACTGGCTTTGAATTGGTTGACCGTCCCCCATGGTTAAATGAGTTTTTGGACCTATTGCCCTCCGAACAGGAAGGTGGCCCGGACGGGACGGGATGGCACGCCGCCGAAGTTGGGCAAGTCTGCCGCGTTAACAGATTTATTCCTATTGCAATCAGTGACTTGGGTCAGTTTCGGGCATCTTTGTTTGGCCGCAGCCGTTTCGGACGTGTGGCTATCGAAGGACAGGATCCCCACGCGGTGATTGAGGCTCTGATGCTTGGACGTCGGACGCACCGCGATTGGACCATCGAGCCGCGCGAGGTCCTCCGACGATTGCAGAATGATCTCACACCTACCGACTTTGAGTACCTTGTCGTTTCGCTTCTGCAGCTGGAAAATCCCAGCGAGGCTTGGCGAGCAATCGGCGGATCGGGAGACGGTGGGGTAGACGGCGCAGCCATAGATGACAGCGGCAAGCCCACCGCCGTATTACAGTGTAAGCTAAGATACAACGGAGGCTCGCTACCCCTCGTGGCAAAGGGGCTTATCCGCGATGGAATTGATACGATCCGCTGCTATGTTGCGGCACTGTTTCATCCAGAGGAGCATTCGTTGGGGTCGCGAGTTATATTTCTAGATGCCCCGGCCATCGTCCAACTTGTGATCAAACATCATCACCGATTGCCTGCAGCGATGACGCTGCGGATCGGGGAGATGCCTTAAATTTGGCTTAGTTACATCTTTTGAGAGATGTGTATGTTCATTGCGCTTCCTCGAGCGAATATGCGAGAAAGCGTTATGGACGATTTTGAACCAGACACCCCGTTGAGCTCTGATTTGGGAAACGCTTGCGCAGGTCTTGATCAGGTAGTGTTAGATGAGCTGCGAGCGATCGCACTAACTCACGACGAGGCGAGCGGGTTAATCATCAAGCTGACAAATTGGGCAGGGCAGCGCCTAGAGGGCGCTGTCGAGAAATTGCCGAGAGATTGGCAATCACGAGTGGCAGATGTCACTGAACTGGCCCTTACTGAAGCGTATCGGCTGGCTTTTGCGACCCGAAGTGGCGATCAAGAGACTGGTACGATGCGAAATCGAGCTCTGGCTTGGGCAAAAGGTGAACGTTGGCACAAAGTCGCGAGCGCGCTGACCGGAGCGTTAGGCGGTTTAGGAGGGCTTCCAACGACCATATTGGACCTGCCTGTAACCACGACCCTGATTTTGCGTTCGATTCAAGAAATTGCAATCGAGCACGGCGAGGATGTGAGTGATCCCGCAGTAAGGGCACAGTGCGTGTCGGTATTTGGGCTCGGAGGGCCATTGATTGATGACGACCACGCGGAATCTGGGTTGATTGCGGCTCGTGTAGGACTGACCGGATCGGTGATCGCAGAAATGCTGAAGGCCGTGCTGCCGAGATTTGGGATGGTAGTAAGCCAAAAGCTCCTGGCTCAAGCTACTCCAGTTTTAGGAGCAGCGGCGGGCGCAGCCATAAATACCGCTTTTGCCAGTTATTATCAAAGCATGGCACACGTCCATTTCCGCCTTCGCAAACTCGAGCGAGCTGGTGACGCAGAGCAGATCCGTAGCTGTTTTGAACGCATCGCCCGGGCGATGCGGGTGGATGGGAAGACCGACTTGGGCCAGACTGAATTACGGCGGTTGCCGCAACACCCTTAACCGACGTCTAGGCCAACGTCGGTGCCTTCAGGTCAAAATCGGCCATCTTTTTGCAGTGCCCCCGAAACTCACAAGCAAATGGCTTGTAGCAGTGCATGCCGATCGGCCGGACGGGTTCTGGCCCGCGAATAGTTGCGCCGGCGGCGACGGCGATCGCAGGGCGTTGCTCGACAAACCGCTCGATAGCCTTGCTTACGTCTTCATCGTTGAACTTGACCGCGCCAATGTCCGTCCGCCACCATTGGGGCGGGTGAGACAGGTGACGAATGACCGCGCTTGAGATCGAGACGCCTGCGTTCCGCATGACCCAGAGCTGGGTCGACAGGTCCGCCAACTGGTAGGATGATACCCGGCTTGACGCCTTCACTTCGATCGCCCGCCAGCGGCCGGTACCATCCGGCTCAAGGATGTCGCCCCGGATCAGCACGTCGCGATACTGGAATGTCGCTTCAAAGATGCGGTGGGTGGGGCCCGCAGCGATCAGCTGTGCGGTGTGGTCGAGCGCCGCCTGGATGTTGGGTTCCGCTTCGACCAGGATGCCGCTGCCTGCAGCGACCCGTGCCTTTTCGCCGACCGCATGACCATACGCGAACCGCTGCAGCGTACCCTTGTCAAACTGGGCCGCATCGCGGTGATGGATCTGGAGCCAAAGGCGCTTGGGGCAGTGCTCGAATGCTGCGATCTTGCTTTTGCTGAGACGGAAGCGCGGGTTTTGGGCGTCGTTCATGCAGCTTGCTCCACAAGCGCGCCTTCAACGAGCGGACATGCCAGTTCGGTGATATAGTTGACGGCGATCTGGGCCTTGCTCGCGGCGGTGATAATCGCCCGCGGATCATCCCGAAGGACACGCAACCAGTTGGCGATATAGGGGGCATGGTCGCGGCGCGGTTCGATCGCCAGACCAAGTTGCGCGCCCAGAAATGCAGCGCCAATCTCGGCGATGAGCTCCTCCATGGCGTATGCTTCCGAGCCGAACCGCTGCTTCAAATCCCGACCTAGCCGGTGGCTTGCGCCCGACCAATGGACCAGCTCGTGCGCCAGCACGCTGTAGTAACTCACCGGTGACCGAAAGGCGGCGAAGTCGGGCATCGATACCGTGTCGCTACGCACATCGTAGAAGGCGCTATCGGCACCGTACCAGATCGCCGCAGGCAGCCGCTTGAAGAACAATTCGGCGTGATCGATGCGCTCGATATCGGCCAGCAGATCAGACGGCTGTTCGTGATAGCCGTCGACCTGGCTGGCGTTAAACACCCGAAAGCTGCGGGCGACGATACGGGCACGGTTTTCGTGATCATCCCCGCCTGCGTCGTCGCGATTAGCCCCACTGCCCACGCCCTTCCAGAACAACACGGTGGTTGATGTTTCACCTTTGCGGACCTGTGCGCCCATTTCGTTCCACTGACGGTAGGTGGCCCAGCGCGCGGAAGCGTAGCCGGCGCGGCGTGCTTCTGCCCAAAGCAGCAGCGTGTTGATGCCGCGATAGGGTCGGCGTGTGCCGGCATTGATTGGCTGGCCTGTGGCGCCCGTATGCCAAGGCATCGTGAAATCTGCCGCCCCTTCCTCGATGGCGGCAATGATCTGATCGGTGATCTGCTTGAACAGGTCCTGCATCGCACTTCCTTTCGGAAGTGCTCTTCACGCGAGGCGTCAAAATGTTGCGGATCTTGGGCGTGCGTTCGGCGGTCAGGATTGGGCATAAGAAGCCGCAACCAATCAATTGGGTAGGAATGAATGGCCAGGCGATATAAGCGCGCTGCCTTATCCTAAAGGGCCAGCGGCAACGGTTCTCATTGATTGGGATTAGCGATTTGGCGGCTTGCGGCGTAGCCAAACGCAGGTGCGGTTACTTGTTCAGCCTGGCCCCGGTATAGCGCCGCCTTGGGTGTATCATTCATCAATGCGCCAACGCACAGCCTGGTTCAGTTTGGTCGATGAAACATATAGTAACCGGTCGGTTTCTCTGCAGCCAAAACCAATACTGATAAAAACGTTATAAAATTTCATGGCTCGGTCATGCGGGCGTCAACGATTTTTGATGCCTGGAAGCCGGATGCAACCGTTGATGCTCTCCCAAAGAGAGTATCTCCACCTATCCCTTGCTGAATGATGATCGCAATCCCATATCCTTGGGCCGATTAAAGAGGAGCCAATATGTCGACAAAAGACCGCTATAGCAATGAGCGCGATGAAATCGCGGCGGCGTTTGATCGTAAAGCCATTGAAAATAACTATTGTTGCGAATCATGTAATAGGCTTATTACCTATGAAGACTATGAAGAAACGCAAAACTATACTTCTTGCGCTGAGCATGTTTACAGGCTTTTGAAAGACGATTAAAGTTATAACGATTAGAAATTTATATCTTTCGCTCGTCGAAATCAGATCTTTTGTAAGTATTTTTATCTGAAATCATGGGCCATGTTCACGTTCGGATAAATTTGCCTGTCTCCGCAAGGTGCTTTGCGAAGGCAGATGTAGCTTATTGGAGCATCAGAACGCAATTTCAGCCGACGATCCAAATTGGATATTTTCTTAGACGTGAGGCCATCAGTTTTCCCGAACTTGCCGCGGATCTCTCATGTTGATCCATATGATGAGGCCACAGACCGATCATAACCACCAGAGCAATCTTTGCTAAAAGAGATAGGTGCTCCCAGAAGTAGCGATCGTCCCGTTCATAGATGCCCGTCAGACAGGCTACCGCCCACCGGTAATCCGGTGCCTTTGGCGGGTAAGAATTTGTGGCGTTGCAGATCAAGCCGCATCCAGAGCTCGGCCCAAAACGGAAACACGTGACAGCGCTCGTTTAAGGTATGCAGGACGGCCACGCGCCAATCCCTCGTCGGCATGCCTTGTTCTAAACCGCGTGAAATGCTTCGGTTTACACACCGAACTTGTCATATGAACACCACAGGACCAGTAGCTTATGCTGCTCAGCAGAGAGCAACTCCGGGGGGCAGGGCATGAACATCTTTGAACTCGATAAGGCCCTGGTTGATCGCTACGCCTCTTTCGCGCGCTCGTTTTCATCGATCCGTGCTCCAGAGATCGATCAACAGGTTCGGTCGATCTATGAACAGGGCAAATTCTGGCCTGACCCGCTGATCACCATCAATCCCCGCTTTGAAGCGGGGAAGTCGATCGACGAACTGGTGGAATCGAGCGATGTTGCGCCTGAACTGTCCGCCATCTTTGCTGTGGGTCCGGATCGGACGCCAATCCGCCTGCACCGACATCAGGAACGGGCGGTTGCCAAAGCAGGCAACCGAGAGAGTTTCGTCGTTACAACCGGAACGGGCTCGGGCAAGTCGATGTGCTTTTTCGTGCCGATCGTGGACGCGATTGTCCGGGCGAAGAAAGCCGCGGAAGCGCCCCGCACCAAAGCCATCATCATTTATCCGATGAACGCGCTGGCGAATTCGCAACTGGGTGAGATCCGGAAGTTTGTCGATGACGCTGGACTGCCCGCAAACCTGCGGCCCACCGTTGCGCGCTACACTGGTCAGGAAACGGACGAAGAGCGTCAGCAAATTTCTCGGGACAAGCCCGACATCCTGCTGACAAATTTCATGATGCTTGAGCTGCTGATGACCCGGCAGGAGCGGCTTGATCGCGCAGTCATCGACAATGCCCAGAATCTCGACTTCCTCGTTCTCGATGAGTTACACACCTATCGCGGCCGGCAGGGTGCCGACGTCGCCATGTTGGTTCGGCGCGTCAAACAACGCCTTACGCCATCCAAAGATTTGATCTGCATCGGCACGTCAGCGACAATGTCCAGCTCGCCGGATGAAACGGAGAGAGCGGCGGCCGTTGCTGCGGTGGCGACCAAGCTTTTTGGTCAGCAGATCGGTGTCGGGAATATCATCGACGAAAGTCTTGCACGTGCCACGTCGCCGTCGATCCGGGCGGAAACGCTTGGCGAACAGTTGCGGCAGGCAGTCCTTCTGCCGCTTCCCGAAAGACTCACCGACGCTGAACTGACGGTTCATCCACTTGCGTGCTGGATTGAAACGCAGGTTGGCTTGGATGATGGCGAAAAGCTGCGGCGCAGAAAGCCGATGACGCTTAATGAGGCGGCGCAGGCACTGAGCCGTCAGACGAACGCGGATGAAGGAGAATGTAGCCGGGCGATTGCTGAGATGCTCGCCATGATGGGCAAGCCCGAGACTGAGCGCGGCGGCGTTTCATCGAGGGCCTTCCTCGCCTTCAAACTCCATCGCTTCATTTCGGGCGCCGGACAGGCCTATTCGACACTCGAGCCGTCTGAAAAACGAAGGGTCAGCCTCGAGGGTCAAAAGTTCCATCCCGATGACCCTGATGCCAGACTTTACCCATTATTCTTCTGCCGGGAATGTGGCCAGGAGCACCACAGCGTTGCCGTTACAAACGCTGATGGAGCTCATCGCGTTATTGCTCGCTCGATTGATGAGGCAGCTCGTGACGAGGCGGAGCCCGACGGCACGGAGACAGGCTATCTGGTGCCAGCTGTCAATGCAGGCTTTCGGTTTGCAGGCAGTCCGGATGACTATCCAGACGAGTGGCTCGAGCCCACGGCGAGCGGTGAAGTTCGCCTAAAGTCGGCTCATCGCGCAAAGCACGAAGGCCGCCTTGTTATGGTGCGCCCTAACGGCAGCTTTGGGGATGATGGCATTCCGGCGTGGTTTTTTTCAGGAAAGTATCGGTTTTGTCCGGAGTGCGGCCACCAGCCAGCTGCACAAGCGCGTGAAATCAACAAGCTGGCTGGTCTGTCAGCTGAAGGACGAAGTTCCGCTACCACCTTGATTGTGGCTACGATTTTGGCCTGGATGGAGCGGGATGGTTCGCTCGACCCGCATACGCGCAAGTTGCTCGGCTTCACCGACAACCGGCAAGATGCTGCCCTGCAGGCTGGCCACTTCAATGACTTCATCTTCGTTACCCTTCTGCGCGCAGCGATTTTGCAGGCGGTCAGGAATGCTGGGCCTCAGGGCCTCAAGGCCGACAAGTTTGGTGAGGCCGTGCGATTGGCCTTGGGCTTTGACCTCGACGAGAAGGAACGCCTCGGCGAATGGATGCTCGATCCGAACGCTAAGGGGTATCAAAACCGGCAGGAAGCTCAGGAGGTCGTGTCGGAAGTCTTGGCGCACCGGCTTTGGGCAGACTTGCGCAGGGGCTGGCGCTATACAAACCCCAATCTGGAAGAAGTAGGCCTGATCACGGCACATTTTCCAGGTCTGGACGATCTCATCGGCGACGAAGAGGAGTTTTCCAGCAATCCGCGCCTGGCTTCGGCAACGTCCGCCCAGAAACGTCAGTTGTTTGAAATTCTGTTCGATCAGATGCGGCAGGGTCTTGCGGTTGCGACGGATGCGCTTGACCGTGGTAAGGTCAAACAATCGGCTGAGCTTTCACGCAACCGCCTTAGGCTTCCGTGGGCGATCGATCGCGAGGAAGAAAGCACGTTGCGGGAGTGCGGCTTCCTAATGGTTTCGCCGCCTCGAAGCGGCACCATTCGTGCTTCTGAAGCTGCCTTGATTCTGCGAGCTGGCCGCCAGAGCAAGCTCGGCAAGGCCCTTCGCCATCCCAAACTCTGGAACAACGAACAGGTCCCGGCCAAGGAATATGACGATCTTATCGAAACCTTGCTGAAAGCTGCAGAGGCCCATCAGTTCGTGCGCCGCGTCAATGTCGGCTTTGACGCCCCAGCCTGGCGCATAGCGCCGACAGCGATCCGTCTAATCTCAGCTGACCAGCGTCGTGACGGGAAACGGCAGAATTTGTTTTTCCGGGAGTTGTACGAGCAAGTCGCAGATATGCTCACCCACTCGGGGAATCTTCCCTACAGTTTCGAGGCGAGGGAGCACACAGCGCAAGTCGAGCAAGAAGTCAGGGCTTGGCGGGAAGACCGATTCCGCTTCGAGCAGCCGGATCGCGAAAGGTTGAAAACCAATCTCGAGCAGATGCGCGAGCAGGGTGAACCGAACAGCTTCCTTCCCGCGCTCTTCTGCTCACCAACAATGGAGCTTGGTGTCGATATCAGTACGTTGAACGCCGTTTACCTGCGCAACGTGCCGCCAACGCCGGCAAATTATGCACAGCGCTCTGGTCGAGCGGGACGAAGCGGGCAAGCGGCACTGATCGTTGTTTATTGCGCCGCTCAAGCGCCACATGACCAATACTATTTCGCAGATCAGCAGGCGGTGGTTGCAGGCGCAGTGCGACCGCCAGCGCTTGATCTCGCCAATCAGGATCTGCTTCGCAGCCACCTCCATGCTGAATGGTTGGCCGCAGCCAATGTCCCACTCAAATCGTCCATTCCTGAAAACCTGGATATGGGCGCTGATGGGAAGCCGCTGGCGGCGGAGATCAATGACGGTCTGCAGATGCTTGCAGCTACTGGGGCAGCCAAACCGATCATGCGCCGCCTCATCGATTCTATGCTCCCTGCGGTAAACCTACGTGACGCACCCTGGCTCGCCGACGTCGATGCCTTTGTCGAACAGACGGACAACGAGGCCCTGGCTTCATTGAGTGGAGCCTTCGATCGCTGGCGCAATCTACACAGCAGCGCTCGCCGTGAACAAGAACTGGCCCACGCCATTCAGAACAAGGTGGGTCTCAAGGCCGGAGAGCGAACGGCGGCGGCCGGACGGTATCGAAACGCGTCTCGCGAGCTCGAAATCCTGGAGTGCGGCAAGGCGTCCAATGGTTCCGATTTCTACACCTATCGTTATCTCGCGACCGAGGGTTTTCTTCCGGGCTATAACTTTCCCCGTCTCCCGCTCTATGCTTTCGTCCCGGCCGCCAAGAGTGCGGTCCTGCAACGTCCGAGATTCCTCGCGATCGCCGAATTCGGCCCGAACAGCATGATCTATCATGAAGGCCGGTCCTATCGCGTAACCAAGGCCAAGCTGCCCGCCGAGGGAAGGCTGGACAATGGGCAACTTGCCACATCCACACTGATCCTCTGTCCAGCGTGCGGCGCTGCTCATACGGATGAGCTTCAGGAACGCTGTCATGCCTGTGGTACGTCGCTGGGCGGTTCAGAGCGCCTTGATACCGTCTTTCGGATCGACAATGTCGAAACGGCGCCAGCGGAGCGCATCACGGCCAATGATGAGGATCGTCAGCGCCGCGGCTTCGAGATCCAGACCGTTTTTCAATGGCCGATACTCAATGGGTCTCCGAACATTCGATCGACGATCCTTGGTCACAGCGGAGAAGACCTGCTTCGACTGGATTATGGCGCAGCGACAAAGCTCTCGCGGATCAACAAGGGGCTAAGGCGTCGCAAATCCAAATCGATTTGCGGCTTTTTTATCGACCCCAATTCGGGTCGATGGCTGAAAGACCTTGCGAATGGTGACGATGACGACGGCATGGGCGACCCCACCCAAGCCAAGCCGCAGCGGATTGTTCCAATAGTCGAAGATCACAAGAACGCTCTACTGTTGCAACCGCACGCCCCCTTTAGCGCTCCGGAAATGGCCACATTTCAGCACGCCTTCATTCGCGGCACCCAGCTCGTCTTCGAGCTCGAAGAGGGTGAGATTCTCGGTGAAGCTTTGCCGAGCCGGGACATTCGTAATGCTGTGCTGCTTTACGAGGCAACTGAAGGGGGCGCAGGTGTCCTGAACCGGTTAGTGGCCGATCCCCAGAAGGTCGCAGAGGTTGCTAAAGTTGCGCTGAAGCTCATGCATTATCGAGCGCCATTCGATCCGGCCAATCTTCTTGAGACCGACGATGCCTGCATTGCCGGCTGTTACCGCTGCATCCTGTCTTACTTCAATCAGCCGGATCACGAGCTGATCGATCGCCGCAATGAGCACGTTATTGCGCTGCTCTGCAAGCTTGCCCGGGCGTCCGAGGTTGCAGGCAACAATGATGAAACGGAGCATGCATGGCTAGTCGCCATTCAAAAATGGGGTCTGCCAGCGCCTTCTGCGATTACGATCGACGGGACAATTCAGAAATTGTTCTGGCCTGCGCGAGGGGTCTTGGCCGTCCCTGGCGGACCGTCATCAAGTGTGGTGGCTGAAGCATCCGCCCTTGGCATTCTCGACATCGTCTCACTCCCGGACTCGCCCACAGCACAAGCGCCGGACGAACTTCTCGCAGCTCTGGGAGTTTGCCCATGAACGCCATTGTTTTTTCCCCCGGTGACATGGTTCGGGCGCGTGGGCGCGAGTGGATTGTGCTGCCTTCGCCTTCCGAAGATCTCCTCAATGTGCGGCCGCTGTCCGGAACTGACGATGATGCGCAGCTCATCGCACCAGGTTTGGAATCGTCGCCCGTAACGGCTGCAAGCTTTGCCGCGCCCACAGCAGATCGCCTCGACACACAAGATGGTGCGAGGCTTCTGGCCGATGCACTCCGGCTTTCGTTGCGGCGGGGGGCTGGACCATTTCGCAGCGCGGCCCATCTTGGGGTCGAGCCCCGTGCGTACCAGCTTGTTCCGCTGATGATGGCGCTCAAGCAATCAGTTGCTCGGCTGCTGATCGCAGACGATGTCGGCATCGGCAAGACCATTGAGGCGGGCATGATCCTGCGCGAGTGGCTGGATCGCGGGATCGTCGATCGCTTTGCTGTACTATGCCCACCTCATCTCGTCGATCAATGGGTCAGCGAGCTTGGCGAGAAGTTTGATATCGATGCGGTTGCTGTGACTGCCGCGAAGGCACGCGGCCTAGAGCGCGGGCTGCCCACCTCGCAAAGCCTTTTCGAGGCCTATCCCTTTACGGTCGTCAGCCTCGACTACATCAAGGCCGACAGTCGCCGGGACGATTTTGCCAGGGCTTGCCCGCCCTTTGTCATTGTCGATGAGGCGCACGCCTGCGTCGGCAATGAGCGGGGCAAGCACCAACGCTACGGTTTGCTGGAACGCCTCGCAGGGGACGGCGAGCGGCACATGCTTCTCCTGACAGCCACTCCGCATAGCGGCGACACCGTGGCCTATGATCGTTTGCTTGGCCTTGTGCATAAGGATCTGCAGGGTGGCCCCGAGGCAGGCGATAGCAATGCCCGAGAGCGATATGCCCGCCGACTTGCGCAGCATTTTGTGCAACGCCGCCGCCCCGACATTCAGGACGGCTGGGACGAGCAGCGCGCTTTTGCAAAGCATGAGGCCAAGGAGGCGCCGTTCACACTGACCGGCGACTTTGCGGCATTTCAAGATGCGGTGCTGGACTATTGCCTATCGGTGACCGAGCGCGCCGGGTCCGATCAGCGCCATCGTCGTCTTGCATTCTGGGGCACCCTTGCCCTGATGCGCTGCGTAGGATCCTCCCCCGCTGCGGCGCTTAGCGCTCTGCGAAATCGGCTGGACGGGATAGCCGACGAAGAGGCGATCGAGCCTGTCGTGTTCGATGCCGAGGATGGGGTTCTAAATGAGAGCGACGTCGAACCAGCAACTGCGAGTGAGCACGGTGAAGAGGGGAACGCACTGCGTGGATTGATAGTCTTGGCCGAGGCGCTCAGCAGCCGGCGCGACGACGATCCGAAAGTGAAGAAACTTGTCGCTGAGCTGCGTCCGCTGCTCAAGGACGGCGTAAAGCCCGTCATCTTCTGCCGCTTCATTGCGACAGCCGAAGCGCTGGGAGAAACACTCCGCACAATCTTCCCTAAGCATCAAATCGCGGTAGTCACCGGCTTACTCGCTCCCGATGAGCGCCGGGTCCGGGTCGATGCGCTTGAACCATATGAAAACCGGATCCTGGTGGCAACAGACTGCCTGTCAGAGGGGATCAACCTTCAGGGCTTGTTCGATGCGGTGGTGCATTACGACCTCAGCTGGAACCCCACCCGGCACCAACAGCGCGAAGGCCGGGTCGACCGGTTCGGCCAACGGGCGAAGGTCGTGCGCTCGATCATGATGTACGGCGACAACAGCCCGATCGACGGTGCGGTGCTCAACGTGATCCTGCGCAAGGCTGAAGCCATCGAGAAGGCGACCGGCGTCAGCGTTCCGATGCCGGAAGATCAGGAGAGCGTGACATCGGCGCTGATGCAGGCGGTTCTGCTCCATCGTGGCGGTAGCGCGCGCAGCCAGATGACTTTTGATTTCGGTCCAGGTGCCGAGCTGTTCGAACGCCAGTGGCGCGATACGGCGGAAGGCGCAAAAGCCAGCCGTGCACGCTACGCGCAGGGCGCTCTGAAGCCCGATGAAGTGCTGCCCGAATGGCGTAAGATGCGGGCGCTCAACGGTGGCCCGCAAGAAGTCTCCCGCTTCACAGAACGCTCCCTCAAGCGTCTGCAGGCCCCGCTCGAAGCATCAAAGGGACACTCTCTTCTACACACCGATTTCCTACCTGACATGATGCGCGAACGGCTCCAGCAGCGCGGCTTGCGTGGCACGAGGCGGATCAGCTTCGAGGATGATCCTCTTCCCGGCGTCACTTATGTCGGGCGGGTGCATCCCATCGTCGCGGTGCTGGCCGAGACCTTGGCCGAAGGTGCTCTCGATCCTGCGAGTGCAGACGGCAAGGCCCTTGGCCGCGCCGGTGTATGGCGGACCCGCGCGGTCACCCAGATGACGACACTGCTTGTCCTGCGGCTGCGCTACAAGCTGGTGACGAGCGGACGCCTGAACCGGCTGCTGTTGGCCGAAGAGGCAACCGGACTTGCCTTCTCCGGCCTTGGCCAGGATGTCGCGCTCAATGCCGAAGACGCGCTGGCGCTGCTTGAGGCCGAGGCATCTAGTAACATGGATGAAAGCGCCCGCATCCGCCAGATCGAGGCCGCGCATGAGCGTCTCTCCGTCTATCGCCCGGCCATCGAGGCCTTCGCGCATCAAAGGGGTGAAGCCCTGTCGCACGATCATCTGCGGCTGACCGAAGCGGCAGGCGGCGGTGCGACCGTCAAGGTAACCCCGGTCCTTCCGGCGGATATCATCGGGCTCTATGTCCTGCTGCCGGAGGTGAACTGATGTCCCGGCCCACCAAACGCGCAAGCGACACCGGCTTTGCCGCGCTCACTATCGAAGGCGGGCTGATCGCGCCCGATCAGGTGCAAGCCATTGCTTCGGCTGCACCCGATCAGAAGACCGCGGCTGACTATGGTTGCCCTAAGGGCACCGGCTTGCGCGACGAGATAACGCGCTATTTTCGTATCGCACAGGCCCATTGGCAGGGTTACGCACGGCTCGAACAGCCGACGATGCAGCAGACGGCGGAGTTCGCACGGCAGATGCTTGAACAGGCGTTCGGCTTCGAACTGACCGGGCCGCACCACCACACACGCGAGGACAGGCGCTTCACCATTGCGTGGGAAGCCAAGGGCGGGCGTGTACCCGTGGTTATCGCGCCGCCGGCTCCGGTAGACAAGGGGCCAGCAACCACTCGGGTCGGTGATGGGTTCGCCCGCGCGCTGCCCGAATTTGGCGATGGTGTCAGCGGCCGCATCCAGCGCCGCTCGCCCACGGTGCTGTTGCAGGACTGGCTCAACGCCAACCCGGATTACTTATGGGGCCTCGTCTTTGCGGGCGACCGCGTGCGGTTGATGCGTGACAATGCCAGCCTGACCCGCCCCGCCTGGATCGAGGCAGACCTCGGCGCGATCTTCCGTGACGAGATGTTCGCTGATTTCGCGGCCTTGTGGCTGCTGATCCATTCTAGCCGCTTTGGTGCGGAAGGTGCAGGCGCCAGCGATTGCGCGCTGGAACGCTGGCGCGAGGCTGGCATGCGAGCGGGCACCTCCGCGCGTGAGCGGCTGCGCGTGAATGTCGAGGAAGCGCTGATGGCGCTGGGTCAGGGCATTCTTGATGCCAACCCCGCCGTGCGTGAACGGCTTGATACGGGCCAGCTGACCATGCCGCACCTGTTCGAACAGATGCTGCGTGTGGTCTATCGTTTGATCTTCCTTGGCGTGGCCGAAGACCGCGATCTGCTGCACCCGCCCGCCACCCCAAAGGCGGTGCGCGATCTTTACAGCAACAACTATGGCTTCGCTTGGGCGCGGGACCGGTCCACTCGCCGCAACGCGCATGATCATCACCATGATGCGTGGGAAGGCGTGAAGGTCACGTTCCGCGCGCTGGAACGGGGCGAGAAGCTGCTGGGGCTTCCCGCTCTCGGCGGGCTGTTCGACCGTGCGCTCACCCCCGATCTCGACGCCGCGCAGATCCCCAACCGCGCGTTGCTGGCGGCTGCGTTCAAGCTGGGCTGGCTGATCGAGGATGGCCGCCGCGTGCGGATCAACTGGCGCGATATGGCGACCGAGGAACTCGGCAGCGTCTATGAAGGGCTGCTCGAGCTCGTGCCGGTGCGGGAGAATGAAGGGCGCACCTTCAGCTTCGCTGGCGGCGCGGAAGCGCGCGGCAATGCGCGCAAGGTATCAGGCAGCTATTATACGCCGGACAGTCTGGTGCAGTGCCTGCTCGACAGCGCGCTCGACCCGGTGCTGGAACGGGCCGAAGCAGAGGGCGGCGCGGAGGCGATCCTTGAACTCAACGTGATCGATCCCGCCTGCGGTTCGGGCCACTTCCTGCTCGGCGCGGCGCGGCGGATGGCGACGCGGGTCGCGCAGCTACGCAATCCCGATGCGCCGGATTATAACGCGGCGATGCGCGATGTGGTGCGCAATTGCATCCACGGGGTGGACCGCAACCCGATGGCGATCGAGTTGGCCAAGGTGGCGCTGTGGATTGAATCGGTGGAGCCGGGCAAGCCGCTCGGCTTCCTTGATGCGAATATCCAGTGCGGTGACAGCCTGCTGGGCGTGTTCGATCTGAAGGCGTTGGATGAGGGCATTCCCGATGATGCCTACAAGGCGCTGACCGGCGACGACAAGAATACTGCCGTATGGTTTCGCAAACGCAACAAAGCCGAGCGCGAGGGTCAAGGCAGTTTTGACTGGGCAGCGGGTACGGGCGGCGGATTGCCCCCGGCCAGGCTAGCCGCGGCGATGGACGATCTGCGCCACCTGCCCGAAGATACCGTGGCGCAGATCGCAGAAAAGCGCCGCCGCTTCGCCGCGTGGGAGGCCGACCCGAAGCGATATGCCACCAAGGTCGCCTGCGATCTCTACATCGCAGCCTTTCTGCTACCCAAGCAGGGCGGCGTGCCTGTCAATGCCAACAGCGTGACGGTGCCGACCACCTCGCACTTGCGCCATAGATTGGGTGGTGGACAGATTTTCGGACCGCTCGAGGCCGCCTCCGTCGATGCCGCGGGATTTGCCCGCGCTTTCCACTGGCCGCTCGCCTTTCCAGAGGTGATGATTGGCAAGGGCGGGTTCGATGTGGTGCTGGGCAATCCGCCGTGGGAGCGGATCAAGCTGCAAGAGCAGGAATTCTTCGCCAGCCGCGATGCCGATATTGCGAATGCCCCTAACGCGGCAGCGCGGACGAAGATGATTAAGGCGCTGGCAGATGCCGAGGACGGCAGCCCTGCATGGCAATTGCATCAGGCGTTTGAGACGGCGAAGCGCGTTGCCGAAGCATCAACTGTGTTCTTTTCATCGCCCAAGGATCAGGACCCGACCAAGATCGACCCGGCCAAAGTGTCAAAGGCGCGGCGGTTCCCGTGGACCGGGCGCGGCGATGTGAACACATATGCCCTGTTTGCCGAGAATTTCCTGAACCTTGCCAATGCGGGCGGCGGCGCGGGCGTGATCGTGCCGACGGGGATTGCCACCGATGCCACCACCGCGCCGTTTTTCGGCCATCTGGTCAGCAGTCAGCGGCTGAGCGAACTAGTCGACTTCGAGAACCGCGAGAAACTGTTCCCCGCCGTTGATAGCCGCATGAAATTCGCTTTGCTCACTCTGGGCAGCGATGTGGCGGAAGCGGGCTTTGCGTTTTTCCTCACCGACCCCGCGCAATTGCAACGAGCCGAACGCCGCTTCACTCTTTCCCCTGCACGGATTGCCGCGATCAACCCCAACACCAAAACCGCCCCCGTCTTCCGCGCCCGCCGCGACGCTGAACTGACCGCGACGATTTACAACCGCGTGCCGGTACTGATTGACGAAAGCAAAGGCAAAGACGGCAATCCGTGGCTTGCAACTTTTCACAGCAGGATTTGGCACATGGCCGAGGACTCACAGTGGTTCCGCACTTCTGCGCAGCTTCTCGAAGATTGCTGGCAGCGCGCGGGTACTGACTGGACCAACGGTCATGATCAGATGGTCCCGTTATATGAGGCCAAAATGTTTCACCAGTTCGACCATCGCTTTGGTGATTATGGTTCGCGCGGAGATGATCGTGGTTATCGCGTGATGCCTGAAACACCTCTGGAATCCTATCAAGATTCAGATTTTGAACCAACGACGTTTTACTATGTCCCCCGGGTAGAAGTGGAAAATCGATTAGTCGCATACAAAGAGAAAAAATGGTTGATCGCATTCAAGGACGTCACCGCTTCGACTAATGAGCGAACTTCAATATTTTCGGCACTTCCACGTTTGGCTGTTGGCCACACGGCCCCGCTAGTTTTCAGTCAGCGACCTGAAAAACAGCAAGCAGCGTGGCTGGCAAACTTTAACAGCCTTGTGCTTGATTTTATCGCCCGAACGAAAGTTTCTGGACTGCATCTTACATTCGGGGCGCTTTTCCAACTCCCCATCCTCCCGCCCTCTGCCTACGCCGAAACCGATCTCGCCTTCATCGTCCCGCGCGTCCTAGAGCTGACCTACACCAGCCACTCTATGGCCCCCTTCGCCAGCGATCTGGGCTATGACGGCCCGCCCTTCGCGTGGGACGAAGACCGCCGCGCCCATCTGCGCGCCGAACTCGATGCCTGGTATGCGCTCGCCTACGGCCTGACCCGCGACGAGCTGCGCTATGTGCTCGACCCCAAGGACGTGATGGGCGCAGACTACCCCAGCGAAACCTTCCGCGTCCTCCAGAAAAACGAAATCAACACATACGGCGAATACCGAACCCAGCGCCTCGTCCTCGCCGCCTATGACACGCTGGTCACAGGCGGGATGCGGCCACGGACGGAGGGGTATCGGTGATAAAGACAATCCGTGAAGGAACGGCAGGAAAGGCAAAGCTCCGCCTTGTCCAGACAGACAAGGGCTTTGTCGCCATCGCCATCGAAGGCGGGAAAACCATCCTGCAAAAGGACGGCGGAACCGCCGATGAAGCTTGGAATGCGCTGCAGGCTGAGTTGACGCGCGAGGGGCCGAACTGGTTCGGCTATGCCGGTGCCCGCACGCGGTTCGTGCACTGGTTCGCCGGCGGATTCTGTTCCCCCGCCTATCTGGCCGACGAGCGCAACTACAAGCTCAAGGCCAAGGCCGAGCTGGAACAGACGACACCACTGGAGGAGGCCGCGACAGGGTCCGGCCATGGCGAGGCGGTGTTGCGCGCCTATCAGGCAACTAACCTGCTCTATCCGATCGAGAAAACGCGAATGCAGGGGCTGTTGCGCGGCGCCGATGGCGATGCCTTCATCCGCGCCGCAGCTCGGTTCGCACTGGGCGAAGGCAGCGCCGCGCTTCGCGCGATGGATAGCCTGCTGCGTCCGCATGACAACGCCAAATGGACGGTGGTGACGTACCTTCCATACCTTTGGCACCCCGATGCGCATATATTCCTGAAGCCGGAAGTGACCAAGGATTTCGCATCGCGCGTGGGCCATTCTTTAGCGCAATCCTATGCCCCCGACCTGGATTACGCCGTATATGAAGACCTGCTCGATATGGCGGCATCGATCCGTCAATCGGTGCTTGATCTCGAACCGCGTGACATGATCGACATTCAGAGTGTGATCTGGGTTGTCGGCGATTATCGCGACGGGCGAGAAGTGCCGCAGCCATGAGCAATGAGGCAGATTGGCGCGATTTATGTGCCGTGCGACCAGCGCGGATCGATCTGCATTGTTTCGAGGTAGTGCAGCAAAGCCGCACCAAAGCTATCGAGGCCATCCGCTCGGGCCTGCCAAAGATCAGAGCGCATCCATGGCACGAGGATGCTGTTAGCTTGGGGGCGCTGTTCGGACTGGGAGCCGAAACGCATTGCTTTAACGAAGCACCGCATGAGTGGATTGATCCGCTCGAACCCCAGATCACCAAGGGCTTTGTGCATTTTTTGACCAATTGTTCGCTTGAACGGCAGCGTACACGTTGCCTTTCCTTTGCGAGGGCGGCGCTTGCCTGCTCCCCAGGTAGCATTGCGATCGAAGGCGAATGGCAGCCACTCACGGTTCGGGCTGAGGCCGAAGAGAACCGGATCGATATCCTTGTGGAATTGTCTGACGGCGAAACTCGTTTCGGCGCGGCGATTGAGGCAAAATTCGGTCATCGGTTAACGCCGGGCCAGCTTGAAAAGGCGGAAAAGCATGTTCTCGGCCAGTCTGGATGCGGCTGGGATTCCTCCCGATCCGCCTTTCTGGTCGTCGCCCCCCTTATCAGCCGGATTGACGCTAAGTTGCTCAAGCCGCGTCCCCTTTGGCGCCCTGTAAGCTGGTGGTCATTTCTAACCAGACTCGAGCATGAAATTGATGAATCGCACGATTGCGCTGACTACAGACGCTTCCGGCGGTCGGTTTGGTACAAAGCATATTGATAGGGAGACGCGATACATGGTTCAGATTTCACCGGGGCTTCTGTCCTATTTCAGTGATAGCAAGACAGAGGCTGCTGTTGACCTGCTCTTAGCTAAAAAGCGTCCGTCCATACCGGATGACGTGGAGTGGAACGATGTCCCGGACTATTTTCGTGCTGTCCGTGCGGCGCGTCAAATTCAGGTAGATTTAGCGATCCTACTGCATGAAATTTGGAATGCAGTCTGGAAACCAATGCCAGCACAATGGAAAGCAGCAGCCCCTTATGAGCAGGTTGATGACGGACTTCTTGATCCGCATACAATCTGGGGTCAGTGGTACGCGCTCCGATCCTATGAACGGGGCAATCTCCGCAGTGAGCTCTTGGTCTATGCTGATCACGAGTCAGGCGTACAGATCGGCTTCAATGTCCTTCAAAATAACAAATCGAAGATACACGGCAAATCGAAAATAACGCAGGACCTCGCAAGCTGGGAGTATGACGGGGAAACGCTGTGGAGTCCAACAGGGCTCGTGAGGGTTCAGAAGGGTCTCAACTTGGCGCCTTTGGCACCGTTTGTTGATGAAGCAATCGAGGTCATCAAGGACGTGGGTAAACTTTAAAGGCGAGGCCATAAAATGATCGACACCGGAAAATGATCGACACCGGACAGCGCCTTTTTGATTACCCATTCGCGCTGGAATCCGAGCTTCGCGACGCTGCCAACGGCCAAGGGTATCGAATTGCTCAAGGGCAGGCCGCTGGCTGGCTGTTCTACTCGTCTGCCTCAGCACCGGGGGAGATCGCTGTCGCTGCAACAGCAGCTGGCTTACATGGACCATTTTTCTTGTCGGTCGCCCATCCAGGCGCAGCCAGGGAGCTTAAGGGTGAGTTCGCAGGGCCATGTGCCAAGGGTCACGCCGCGGCCGTTGCCTTCATGACCCGAGATGCCCTCTTTGCCGGTGTCAGTGCGGTCTACCGGTTGTCGCTTAGTCTCCCAACATTGCCATTTGAAGATTTCATGCGGGAAACAGCGCATCTGGGCGACACCGACGGAGAACGAGCGCAAAAGGTGCGGATCGGACAGGACCGGTTCCGTGCGGCGGTTATGGATTATTGGAACGGCACTTGCCCGCTCACTCGTGTGACTGAATCCAAACTGCTGCGCGCTTCGCACATCATCCCATGGGCTGATTGCGAAAGCGATCAGGAAAGGCTGAACGTTCACAACGGTCTTCTCCTTTCAGCTTTGTGGGATGCAGCGTTCGACAGCGGGCTAGTCACCTTCGACGATAATGGCCGCGCAGTCGCTTCCCCGCGTTTGGGTTTTGAAGCGCGACTGGCGCTAGGCCTTGAGCAATCTGCACCATTGGGATTGGTCGATGAACACAGGGGCCGGCTGGAGTGGCACAGAAAAAATATCTGGGTGCGCGAATAGGCAGAATCCCGCATTTCGTCGCTTTTTCTTGACGGCCTGAGTTATGCTGGCAGGGCAAAGAGGGAACAGCTTTGCAGATCCCGGTGGAAGATGCAGAGCCGATTCAAACGCCGGCACTGGTCGTTGATTAAGAAGCGATCGTGCAATCTTAAGGGCGAGTTGGCGTTGGGGAATACCCCGCCGCTTCAGCTCATCGGCAGCATTGATCCCTTTCAAGGGCTTGCAAGTACAGTCTCTCGGAGCTTCGCGCGTGGTGCGGTGCGACAATCCCGCGACGCTTCCGTCTTCTTTACGCGTCGGCGTAATTCGGCTGAGCCTCGAGCCAGGCGGTGGCAGCTTCCATTGGAATATAAGTACGGCGCCCAATCTTGATGGCACGGAGCTCCTCTTCGTTGATAAGCTCATAAATCTTGGTCCGCCCCAAGCGAGACCAAGCCTTGAATTCGTTGATCGTGATGAGAGCGGGGGGGTAGGGCAATGTCATGATGTCGTACTCTTTGTGGTCGGTCCGCTATATAGAGTTGAGCGGTGGCGCCACACACACCGGTCCGCAATGTTCGCGGGCCGCCGTAAGAAGTTTACTGGAAATCAGATTAAATTTATCTTATTGCTAAAGTTGCAGACCGATCCAGTGATCAATCCCCAAATCTTTTTATTATTTTTGGATAAGCGTGAACGGTAAAATGTAACTACACTTCACTCCTTCATACTCATCGTCAACTAATAGGAAGTCAGACATCACGTAGATTTCCGTACAATGACGTTTTAAGCGGCTCAGGACGTTCTTTAAGTACAATATATTAAAATGCTGAGATATATCCTCAAAGGATGCCGAAGATTTTGTCGAAATTCTCGTATTGACAGTGTAATGACCACGATCGATAGCGTTCTTTCTTACAAAAACAATGTGAGGACCTGACAGATTGCTCATCGCTGACGTCATTTTTTTGTCGTTATAAAGTATATTGCTCACAAAGTTTTCATTTGCTAGAGACTTTTTTATGTCACTTACAAATGTTAGCGAAATATCAGTGTTTGAGTTTAAGTCTACGGTATCAAGGAACCAAATTGCCTTAACAAGAGGCATGGTATCGACTGAAAACGCAGCGCTCGCTGTAATCTTCTCCTCGATTAATTTGTCGACACTCAACGCTTTGAATTCTTCAATTGGAAACCGGGCGCGCAATGCGCCGTCATCGACGATTGCATACCCTTCCCGCAATTCGAGCCGGCATTTGATTTGGTTTATGCGGCGGAAAAAAGGGGAAACACTGGAAGCCGTGCTTGAGAGGAGACCAAGCGGCTCCGGCACAAGTTTGGGGTCGGTTTGGCTTTGGGCGTAGCGAACCAAGAGCGAACGCTGGCGAACCATTGCGATGTTATCATTGAGATAAATTGTCTGTTCCATCGCGGAATCGGATCTTGCCGCCGTCGCAAACCGAACCGCGCTGATAGCCTTGCTTAAAGCACGGGGATCACAATTGGGTTTAGCCTCACCTTGCAGAACTTTTTCAATTTCAGCATCGGTGGTGAGTAACGGTTCAACTGTAAATTTCAGGTCTGCGCCTTCGAACAAATATTCGAGATTATTATCGTGTGCGGAGTATGCGAAACGCACAGAACCCGGACGCTGATATTCTTTTAAAGGCATAAATTTGACGCCTTTTTCAACATCATCCCGTATAATGCTGAGCGCGCGGGCGATATAAGAAAATGAAGCATGAAAAGAGACGGTTCCGACGCTCTCCAACCGCCGATATTTAAGTAGAGAAATTGCTGTTTCGCAACGAACCTCGCCGACAATGGTCGTGATTCGTAAGTGTGTCGACGTGATTGTCAGCACGCAGTTCTGCAGATTCTTCTCTTTGTCGACTTGTTCTTGACCCTTGTTACCCGATGATCGCTTGCTGCTGTAAATTTTATGATCTTTGTTAGGTAAGGAAACTGCAACGATCGCTGCCGCCAGCAGATTGTGATTAACCTCGAATTCGACTGTCGCGTCGGGCCGATAAACATCGATCGGTGTGCCATCCGGCAATGCGAGAGGTAACGACAACTGGTGCTTGAGAAAGGCAACCGCTTCCTGCGCGATGGCATCGTTCTCTGTTTCGTCATTCTCTGTTGCGTCTGCTGGGGCTTCTTCGTGCAGCGGCTCATCCATTTTCTTATCCCTCCAACCCTACCCATTGGCGAACGTTCAAGCGCTCACGCCCCGAACGAAAACATATAGAGCGCGACCTCAATTGGTAGTGGTAGCGTGCCTTGGTCGCTTGTCCGCTTTGCAGATGATCGATGATGCTGGGCGAACGGAGGGAGCGCTCTGTGGATAGCGAGATCTGGGCGGAAAAATATCGCCCGAAGAGTTTTGCAGATGTCGTGGGGCAAGAGCGCGCGGTCACCCAGCTGCGGAGCCTTGTCGAGTCAGGCACTGGGCGAAGCGTCATTCTTTCGGGACCGTCCGGTACGGGCAAAACGACATTGGCGTTGATCTACGCTCAAGCGGCAATGTGTCTCAAGCCATCGACGCCGGCTGCGGCGTGCGGAGTTTGTCACAGTTGCAAGGATTGGGCGGCAGACTGGCAGCCCGCCTTTCATCAGATCAATTGTGGGACCGACGGAAACGTTGAATCGATCCGTTACCTCATTGACGAGCAGTTACAATACAAGCCGATGGGAAGCCTTCGGCACGCGGTATTTCTTGATGAGGCGCACAGATTATCGCTGGCGGCGCGAGAAGCCCTCCTGGTCCCCTTGGAGAAGCGTACCGAGTACGTGGTCTTCATTTTGGGGCTGATCGATCCGACGGCATTACCGCGTCCCTTTCGAGACCGTTGCCGCCAGGTCGCACTGGACTTGTCCAGCATCAGTGCGCGCCTGACCTTTTTGGAGCGCATTAGCCGGTCCGAGAACCTGTCAAGTGATGTCGACGCGCTCGAGCTTCTGGCGCGCCACACGCCTTCCTTCAGAGCGCTGGCTGAGCGGCTGCAGGCGCTAGTGGCAGAGAGCGGCGGTAGCGCTCTTACAAAACCGCTCGTTGCCGCGTTGCTGTTGAAGGAAGGTCCCGGCGCGATTCTGGGCTACCTGACCGCAGCGGTCAGCGGGGATCTTGATCGACAGCTGTTCTTGTTGCGGGAAACCGGTCAGCCGCTCTCGGACAAGCTTGCGTCGTTGCGCAAGATTCTGAATCACCTGAAACTACGCTATGTCGGTCCGTCGATCGCCAAGAGTGCCGAGGTCGCGTTTGACGGCCTGCTTGATCCGGAACAATGCCGAGAGATCGTTGCTGGCTTGGCAAAACGCGCAGCGTGGCTCGGTGTGTCCGACGTTGAGATGTTCGACCAGGTTCTCGATTTTTGGTCGTTCTTGCCCGGCGAGATCACGGATCTCGAGCTCGAAACCCAGGCGATCCGATTTCATGATCGACTGGTACTGGGACTGGGGCAGAATGCGCCAGCGGACCTGCGCAGTGCGCGGGAAGCGCTTGGTCAACTGCGAAAAGGCCCGCAGAGCCGGAAGTATCTCAAACACGCGCCAAAATGGGCGCTGCCGGGCAGTCGTGGAGAATACATCAGCGCCCAGCAAGCGCAGGAAATATATGAGGCGGCGACATTCCTGATGCAGCGCTACGGTGTGACCTTCAATGCATGGGTTGAGATAAGGCATGCCGAGCTTGGCATCGACACAGACAGCGCTGCCGCTGAACTCATGTCGGCGCTTGGCCGCGAATTGGGGCAATTGCTAAAGAGTTGGGCAGGCTCGGACGCGAAGGGCAATGGGTCGGGCTTGCTGCACCGGATCATGGTCCATGAACGGCAGCCAAAAGCAGGTCTTGTGTCCTCAATGGTGCTGCATGTTCCTGAGGGGTTCGAGGCCCGCGTCGAAGCGTGGATCTTTGACAAGTTTCTGTCGCGGCATGCGCCGCAAAGCTGGGGTCTTGATCGTGCGCGTTCCTTTGGTTTTGACCCGCACCGTAAGCGCAGCGGCCAGGTGGATGCGCATTGGGCGCTTGTGCAGCGTCTTTGGCGCGGGCTCGATCCTGAGACACGTGTGGGCAGTGATGCGTTGATTGATCTGCTGGGTGTTCCGGCGCGCTCGAGAAGGCCGGCCGGTCTGGTGAGTGGCAGACGGTTCGCGGTCAGTCAGAGTTTATCCGTCGGCAAGCAGCTTGAAGAGGGCGACGCGTATTTGGCGCACTTGTCCGCATGGCGCGATCAAGCGTGGAAGCATGTGCTGACGGGCTGGGAGTTGGACGTCCATGAAGAGCGCGAACGCCAGCTTTCTGAACGCGCGAAATTTGCTGCAGAAGTGGAGCAAGACCTTGCAAAGACGTCAGATTCAATGACGCGTCAAAACCTGGTGTCTTTGCGGGGGAACGTTGCGTTAGGGTGGCAGCAACGTCAGGAATTCCGCCAGATTCCGTGGGTTTCAAGCCCTGAACGACGCCCCTAGAAAATGATAGTTACTGGTAAAAAAGCTGATAGTTAGAAACTCTTCTTGCCAACTTGACCCTGCCGTTCGGTCAAGCGGCGAGGCAGAAGATGCTCCATGGCTTAACCCACGACGCGGCCTGCCGCCCGGGCGCTGTCGGCGTATGACGAAAGGGCTTCGGTCGGCGTAAACCATGCGTCACGTTCGATGCACAAGCCCATTGGCCCTCGCAAATCTTTGAGTTCACTGAGGCTCACCCAGCCCAGCTCGGGCATGCCGAGCCCAAGATCGCAGAGGCCAAATGCGAGATCCCGGTCGTCGGGATTGATTTCCGTGAGCAGCCAGGTTGCGGGGCCATCTGGTGTAAAAAGCTTGATAACCGGTTTGGGGTCGACCGCGTCCCCGCCAGCGGCGCGATGACCATTGGCGAGGAGTTCGTTGAAGGCTGCTTCGGGAAGGAAGGCAGGTCGCTCGGTGCTGGGCTGGCGCATGTCAGGCGGCCTTGCCGATCAGGGCAAGCGGCTTTGGCTCGGTCGGTGTGGTGCGCCAGGTGTTGCCGGTTGCCTTGAGTGCCTGACGAACGACCTCATCGACCTTCCACCAGTCGCAGTAACGCTGCCACAGGTCGACCGCATGCGTTGCCTCGCCAGCCCAGCCATAGGCCTCAATCACCTGCTCCAGCTTCACGTTGACGAAGCGAACCTGCTTGTCGCCGGGGGGTGACAGAAAGCGCGCGTAGAGTTTCGCGGCGTTTTGCACGAGGTGGTTGTGGTGCGGGGCAACAAGCACAAAGTGGGCTTCGCTATAATCGCCCCGCATGACGGCGGCCTGCGCCAGCAGATGTTCCCGAAACAGCTGCTGCAGCGGGTTTACCCGCAGGACGGCATGGTCAGGATCCTTGTAAAGGCCCGACGCCCGCGACAGTTCCTGATAGCGGGGGTTGAGTTCAGCCGGCGCTGGCTCTTGGCCGGACTCGGTGTATTTGGTTTCCACGCCAACGAGGCCGAATTTGCCGTCTGATCGTACATAGACGAAGGCAACGTCGAAGGCCGAGCGATCACCGGTCAGTGTCGGGTCATTGCGACCGGGCGAATGCTCAAACCAGATGTCGCACACGGCTTTGATATCGACACCCGGCAACAGGGTGCGGAGAATCTGTGCGGCGAGCTGATGGTCGCGACATAGCGGCGCAAAGAGGTTGAAGCACATCGGCGCGCTGGACAAAAGATTGCCGTACAATCGGGTCTGGTCGATCATCGCCCCTGACTCTTGGTAGGCGGTTTCCATCCGCGCCACCTCAGCGATCTGGGGCGTGAGGAAGTTGCGGCCTTCGTCGGCGGCCGGTTCAGCGATCAGGGAACCAATCCGTCGCTTGACGCCCTTGTGGTTGGTGTACGTGCCAACAGGGAGCGCATGCCTTTCACGCCACAGGGCCTGTAACAGGCGAGCGCATGCACGAAACCGATTGTCATAGGCTTCGAACACGCGGTGCTGCTTCAGCACTTTTGCCGGGACGATCGGCAGCTGCATGATCGGCGTGTGGGGCTCAGGGATCATTTTTCCTCCATCGCCAGTCTGTATGGATGCAGACGACAGGGAGAATTCAATCAAGGCGGAAAGAAGTATACGGCCCAAGTGCGATTGACTTACCAATCGCCTTTAGGCCGAATTGAGGATGACGTTCGTCGATGGAGGTTCGAAAAAACTTTCGCAGGACGGCAATGACAGGATCCATCGGTTCATCATTGACGTGTGCTCCCGAACTGCCGTGGAACCGACAATCAATGAAAAATGTAAAGTGGTAAGTAGATGAACAGCATTGCGGCAATAGACCACGAAACTTGACACATGGAGCGTAACGGCTCATGGTCAGACTCGGGTTCTCGTCAGAATCCGCGGCATCAACGAATTGGGGGGACATAGATGGCGGGCACGAGCGAAGCCGCTTTCGATGATGAATCGGGGGCGGTAATGGAGGCGTTGTTGCGTCAAGAAATGGAACCACCTCTGTCCCCAGTCGTATTGGAAGGAGCGCAAGTAGGTGTCGGCGCGATAGCATCGGATACACACGAGCGAAGCTTAGCACGGGGGAGCGAAGAGGCTACCCGGCGTGCCGCATCTGCGCCCAAAGCAGGAGTAGGCGGTTTGACGGCCCCATTGAAACCGAGCCGCTTTGACGAAGACCAAATCATTGCAAATGATCGCGATCTTTTAAGCGCGCTGGGATTGAGCGACGCGGTCGCATCCACCTATGTCCGGAAATCACGCCAGACGTTAAATAACCAGCTCGGGCCGCAGAAGGCAGGGTCGGCGCCCGACGATTACTTCAAGCCTGCCGAGCTCCTTCTGCTCGTGCTTGCTGCCAACCGCGACTGCAACCAATTTGATGATAGCCGACGTGAGATGGTGCGGGACTATATCGCGGCGACTCGCGGCCGAGATGACAAGGCGCGCAAAGATCGCGCGTACAGTCTTGTGATGGAGACGCTGGCCGGCGAGGGTCGGATCGATCTTAACGATTCTCGCGGAATAGTTTTCGTCTTTCCGGACTTCGCCGGTCTTGCAGCTGCACAGCCTAGGGCTGTCGCAGAGTTGTCTCGGGTCGCCACGCGGATTGCCGCCCTGTCACCGCGTCCGTGGGTGCTAATCCTGTCGCCGTCGCACTATCAGTCGAAGATGGCCGCCCAGACGTTAGGCCTCAAGGGCGAGGAGATAATAACCGTCTCGCACGACCATGCCGAACACTATCTGTCGTCGGTGCTCGTCTACAATGGCGGTGATCAGGCGGACCCATTCGTGGTCACCGCGCGTGGCGCACTAGTGCCCGCTCCCTCTTATCGCTCGGCGATGATGTTAACTTGCCTCAAGGATATGCTTGAGGATTCGGTTCGCACACAACTGTTCAATCTGGAGGAAGATTACCGAAAACTAGCTCAGGGTTGACCGCCTCCGGCATTGCTAGGCGGAGCACCCCGCAGCGCGCGTCGAGGAGGATCGCCTCGATACCGAGTCGCTGAGCAGACTCGATAGTGGTCTGACCGACCACCGGTGCATCAAATGGATTCTGGTCCGAAATGTCTTGCGGAAGCAGCTTTACCAAAACGCCGCGCAGCCTTGAATTGCGGTAACGCTCCCTGCCAAATTGATCCAACAATCGCTGGGTGACTGAATAGGGGTGATTTCGGTCGGCTGGACGGAGCAGTCGCCACTCAACCGTGTCCTCGTCGCCTTCCTGTTCGCTCACGTAGATGCGCGGGACCGCCGGGCGCTTCAGCTGTCGTCCGACATTGCCAAAGGGCGGAAGCTCGAGCATTTCGAGCTCTGCGCGAGCCAGCGCAGCAAGCCCCTCGTAACGACCAAAACGGACCGTGGGCCGCAGGACAGGAAATGCTTCGGTAAGCCAGACCGCCTCGAACGGTTCGAGCATAGCGAATGTTTCCTCTAGAAGACCCGCGAGCATCCGGCCGCGTCGGCTTGCGGCCTCCAGGGGGGAGCGCCCGCGACGATCCGCGTTAGTGCCGTCGTGGAATTGAACCGCATCAAAGCTCGCTGAAATCGAACTGTGGCTGCCGGCAAGTGCCAAGCGGATTCTGTCACCGGCGCGTAAACCGAAATGGTCGCGCACATCGGCCATCGAAGAATACAGTTCCTCTTCGGCGGTGCCCGGGCCACCATAAAGCGTTTCTTGAAGAAGATCATCAAGCGCCGCCCCAATCCGATAGGGATATCCGCCGGGCGTGAGGACATCGCCGATCGAGCGGGCAAGGGGATTGTTGCAAAGCAGAAATGGCCGCGAAGCCGCAGGTGACGCGCGCCACAAATGGCTCGCCATGTGCGGATCCGAATCGATCAGCAGATGCAGTTGCTGTGCTATTTCAGACACGCTTCGTCCGCCCTCGTCCGGCAGAGGTAACGCGTGCAGCGTAACCACCCGGTTCCCCAACGTCACGCATTCGCAATCTGATCGCACGACTTGTGTGAGAGTTAATGGATGCCGCGGTCTGTTGCAACCCAATGCTCGGTGGAAATGATTGCAAAGGAGCGGTGATCCTGACCGACCTCCCAAGTAAAAATTGGTGGCAACCAAACTATGCCGCTCGTCCAGCAGTTCCGGGATTTTCGCTCTCTAAGGCTGTTCTCGAGCTTAGAACAGCTCGACAGTGACATTTATTTAACATGGTGAGCGCTCTTGGACGAAAAATATCTTCGTTTCACGATCCATGTTCCATAATGCGGCGATACTGGTGCGGACCGTTATTCTATATGACAGAATGATGACGCATGCGTCCATTTGGGCATCTGACATAACGTCAACCATATGTTTTTGACGTTTTAGTAGATTGACTGTCCAGTAGGTGAACGTTAATGATGCCTTCATATGAACAGATGTGGACGCGGTTACGCGATCTGCGCGGGCTGGACGCAGGGCTGGCTATGCATGTCAATCCCGGGGTCTGCGCCAAGCCGGGACATAGATCAGGGAGGGCCTAATGGAGAACATGAGCACCATGTTTAAGAAGTCCGGTGTCGCGGCCGCTTCAGCTGGCTTAGGCGATAACTCCGGTGAGGCGTCGACTGAGAATGCCATGCACGCCTGGCTCAACACCCTTATCGTTGGATTGATAATCGTCTGCACGTTGGTCACGGCCGGCGCAATGTTCAGTGGCTTTGTATCGATGGGAGACTCCGGCCCGATCGAACTCGGCCTTTCGGCATTGTTTACGTTAGTGGTCGCTGCCGGCATCGCAATCTGCGCGATGCTGATGTTCGTCGCCAAGCGGCGCAGCTTGCAACTGATGTTCTTTTCGGTTTGGGCCTTTGCCGCCAGCATCTCGGTGACGATGGGATTCGGCCTCTACTACGATATGACTAGCGCCTCTACTGCAGCGCGGATTGACATCCGCGCCGCCGTAAGGGAGGCGGTTGTACCTCTCACGACGGTTCAGTCTGCAATGCAGCGCACGAGCCAATCCGCCGATGCAGTTGCGACCTATTCCGAGGAGCAGGCGCGCATCGAGACAGTCAAGGGCGGCACTTGCGACAACGTTGCGATCGCCGCGCCGGGCCCGCGTCGTGATTTACGCCTCCGCGATGCTGCAAGCTTCCGCGAAGCGGCGACCGAGTTGCGCAGCCGAGCTGCCGAGTTCGCCAAGCAAGCGAGTTCGGCACAGGACATTGCCCTTACCTACGACCCAGCCCGGCATGCTCACGCAGTTAGCGCGTTGGACCGGGCATTCAGCCAAGTTCGTGCTCTCAGTGACGACGGCGTTCTTTCCGGATGGCGAAGCAAGGTTCGGGCTCGGATTGCCGCAGCAGACAAGCCCGTGGTTACCGAAAAGGGCGGTCAGTTCTTCTGTCGCGACCCAGGCCTTGTCCAGCGTCTGCGGGATGCGTCCGCCATCAAGATGCCCGCCCTGCCGAATGAACCTCCTGCAATTACCGAGCCGACCCACGCCGAAAGCGTGCGTCGGGGGCTTGCATTGGCGACATTCCAGCGCCCCTTCGACCTTCGGCTCGACCTGCTACCGCTTATGCTCGGCGTCACACTCGATGTAATGATCCTGCTCTTTTCAGGAGCCCATGCCGTTCTCAACGGATACAGTATTGGCCCTGAAGACTCCGATGGGGATGGAGGCTTCCCCTCGCCGTTCCTCGGACTCCTCCGCATTATTCGTCTGATCCCGGCGGACGTGGTTAATTTCATCGAAATGGTCGACGAATCCCTGATCGAAAACCCATCTCCCACTCTGGCCGTATATGACAAGTTCTGCGTCGAGCGGGATGCATACGACTATCTCGTTGTCCGCCAGACTGGCGGCAGTACGGAAGACGACGTCCTGCGAGCCTTCGTGTTGTTGTTGCGCCAAGAAGCCGGGGTCAAGCTGCACTGGACGGGCCCGGTCGCGACCCTGCCCGACCGAATCCGTGGGGACTTGAAGGTCCGCCTACCCGATACGGTTCGCGTCGCGCTCTACGAGATAAAGCGTGAGACTATATCGCGCTACAGGCTGGCGAAGCTGGCATCCGTGATGCGTTCTCGCAACGGGGCCGCCAATACTGGCCAGCCTCCTCTTAAGGTCATCCAGACGAAGCATGCGGGAGCATGAGCATGCTTAGCGCAACTATTTCATTCGACGCGGAGGTAAGTCGCAGAAGCCGCCTATGGCACGAGGACAATGCTGAGGAATATAAGAAGGTGCTGCTCTTGAAAGGCGCGGGCGGCTACTCACCGCCGTACTACGGTGGATTTGGAATCGTCGATACCCTCAACAAGAGCGTGGAGCATGTGCACCACTGGCAACAGGCGCGCGCTGGTGTGCGACAATCTGAGTATCATCGCGACGCGCTTCGAACTCAGCTGAGCAAGACATTGCTCCGTGGCATGATAGCTTCGGCAATGGCGGTGCCGGCCGCCTGGGTTGGTGCCCTTATTTATCCTGCCCTTGCGCCATCCAGTTGGAGCGCACCCTATTTCGATCAACATCGACGGACCGAAGCAATCACGCTCGAAGACGCGAGCAATAACTGGCTCGGAGTTGTAGACCGCACGCTGACGACGCGAGTACGCGACGGAGTGGCCGGTACCCAAGCGGTCCGCTACGTTGCACTTGGTGCGAAAGCACGAAGCCCATTTATTGATGTCCTCTACGCGCTCGAAGACCGCCACATCGGCAGCTGGCAATCAATCAATGGCATCGACATAGTCGGAGCGGTGCGCGGCTTTAGCAGTTTAGCCACCGGAGGCACCGGGCCTGGCGGCAGTTCGCTAACCGCGCAACTTGTCCGCTCGATGGATGGCATCAACCCAGGTGCTCAAACGCTGTGGACCAAGCTTAAGCGCAAGATGCATGAGTTCGCGGTAGGCCCGCTGCTCTACTCTAACTTGGGTGGAGCTAACTCACCCCAGTTCCAAGAGTATCTGGCGCGCCACATTCCCTTGGTTATTGGCGCCCCCAATAGCGCCATGGGGACACCGCTCCACGGAGTTGAACTCTCGGCGAGGGTGGTCTTCAGCAAGACGTCAGACAAGCTGAGCCACGCGGAATGCGGGGTCTTCGCAGCCGCGGTGAAAGCACCGATCATACTCGCCCCAGCCGATGATCCCAACGGCGTGGCACTGCGCGACGCGCGCTGGAAGCGAATTCAGGATCGTGCGGTTTTGGGGTTGACCCTAGCTTATCATGACGATCCGAAGTTGACGCAATATATTGACGAGGTTCGTGCAATGGCCGCGCCAAGCGGCTTTGTCGCAACGGGCGTGGCGTATCGCCCCGCAAATTCGGGTGACCAGTTCAAGTTCTGGTCTAATCCGGAAATAAGGGCACTCGCCTATGCAAAGGGTGAGTTACGAGCGGCCTATGGCCAACTTGCCGACAAATTAGGCAGCACCGAGCTCCGGCGAGTAAACGCGGTGCGCCTGACGCTAGACGCTCATGAAAATGCGCGCTTCCACGAACAACTAAAGGCGGATATCGAACTAGCCGAGACCAAGTTCGGCAATGTCCTCAGCGGCCCTCTGCTCGGCGATCAGGGCAACGCCGACATCATCGCCGCCTTGGTTCGGGACGGCAAAATCGTGCGCTTCTTCGCGAACATGCAGGAGCCTGCCTTTTTCGGTGGCTGGAGCGAGCGCGACATATCGAACCGCTATGATCCCGCCAAGGCGCTTCGACCAATTGGCTCGATCGGCAAAGTTATCCTGGCGCCATTCCTCGGCGAAACCGATAAAGTGACCACGCGCTATTGCAACGCCCAACATGGTCGGGTGCAAAATGCGGGGGGCGACCGCGGGGGAGATTGCAGCAAGGACGCCGCCTGGCCGAACGCGCAGCTTGTTTTTGCGCATTCACTCAATCTGCCGCTGTTATGGCGGCTGCGACATACAGCAGACGGAAAGTTGCGCGCCCTCGCACAAAGCTACGGCTTGCAAGTGGCCGCCGGTGGGTCCGCCGCCGAAACACTCGTTCTGGGAGCCGCTACCGCGCGCCCGGCAGACCTTATGCGCATGATAGACGCTTTAAGCCGTGGCGCAGCTGGCAAGCGTGCGCGTGGAGTCTTGCCGACCATCGTCGCGGCCTATCGTTTGAGCGGTGGCAAGTGGGTGAATTGGAGAATGGACAGCGGCGCGCTCGACTTGTCGGACGCATTCACCAAGCCCGGAGTCGCGGCCTTTACCCGTGGCGCGCTGTCGGCACCTGTTGGTCCCGGGGGTACGCTGGCAGGCATCGCGCCAGCACTTGGCCCGGTCAGCGACCATATCGGAAAGAGCGGCACTTCGCAGGCGGGTGATCCTGGCCGCGATCGCGGCAAATTCGCGCTAGGCGGCTTCACCCGTGGCGCCAGCCGATACACCTATCTTCTTATGGTGGACGGCCGTGATCCCTACCGAGGATTGGCGTCCAATCTCGACTGGCAACCGCTCTACCCGGGCCTCCACACCATCGTCACGCCGAACCTCTCGTCGGCTAAACGGCGCGTCAACCGATGAGCAAGGTCCCGACCGCCAAACCCTCACAAAACGTTAAAACGAGGAACGAAGCATGGCCGCTCATTGCTGTCCTTGGCGCAGCACTTCTGTTTATCCCAACTGGATCGACCAAGGCACAGAAAGTTATTGGCAAGCTCGACGGAAATGCTCGAGCGGCGACATTAGCAAGGCCAGCATTCAACAAATCGGCCGCGCAAGTGCCGGGCCGCGCGCGAGCGACGAGGCTGCCGTATAAGGCCAACCCGATCCCGAAACAACGTATCGCAGCCCGCACGAGGACCATGGCAGAGCAAATTCGGGCAAAAGCGAACAAGAACCAGATTCGAATCAATGGAACCAACGGTCGGCAGATGGTTATGGATGTGGCCGCCCGACGGCCAAACGGTGAGCGCCACTTCGACAAATCGACCGGCAAGATCGCGCGTCTGCCACATGTACGCAACGACCGAATCCTCACAGACGTCGCGCCGAACGGCAAGCGCTTCGAACGTCGCGTAAAAGGCGCGACGATAGAAGCCACCGTGCAGGAACTGCGCACCACACGCCGGTATGTCGAATCGCAGGCCAGCGCACGCGCAGCAGCCCGGCGCTCTCTACGCACTGCCTTCTAAAGGGAAATGCTATGGGTATATGGACCAAATTGATCCTGGGCACTGCGGCGGTATTCGCCGTCGGCAGCGGATGGGTGTATGCAAGTGCGCGCGCTCTTGAAGTTACGCTGGTGCTCGAGAAACAAGCTGAAATTGGCCAGTTGCTGGTCGAGGTCACGGCCGAGCATATGACCATCTATTCTAGGCCTTGGGATGGAATTGGCCATGTCGGCGGCATCGTCGGCCCGATATTTCCCAGTATCGCAATAGAGAGCCCGCCTGACTTGATGCTCTGCGTGGTCGATACCGAGCATACGAAATGCTATGCGGATGGCAGCAGTTTTGCGCCGGTAAGCGTTTGCCACGACTCTTTCCGCTGCAAATGGCAGATTGATGTAGATCGCCGCAACGGATTCGCGTTGGTCGTATTCGACTTAGACATCTTTTGGGGACGGTCGGTGAGCGACCTTGTCGACGCGGTAATAGTACCCGGTCGCCAAACCGCTGTGATCGACAAACGTGTACGGTCTTTGATTGAGGACATTGCGCCTACGACGGTCGATGTTTCCCAATCGGCGATTAAGTCCGGGAAGCTCGAATGGCGTCCAGGCGAAGCACAGCGACGCAAACGTCCGCTAGCACAAGCGCCCATCGGCTATTGTGATAGCGGGTGCGATCTCGAACAGTCGACTATATCAGTGAATTTGATGTGAAAGTTGTCCACTCGCGCCCAAAAGTCTTTTGAAGTAGTAATTCTATCGCTTAGAAATAATATATAATACTGCATGCTGACGACTTATTTATTATCAGTCAAAGAGTCGTAACGCATGAACGTATCAAGATTTCAGCACTTTTGCGTAAAAACTTTGTGGACTGGGTTCGTTGCCCTATTTTTCGTCCGTCAGTCCCTGCCGACATATCGCCGGAGGAACGGTAACAGTTCTTGGTACGTGCTGACAAAATTATCGTCGTCACCATGGCGTGATGCCCTTGCCGCAAAAAAGAGCTCGTTCCTTAACAGCGCCAGCGACGATCTATCGCCCGATGCGGCTGCATCGGCAGAAGCCTCAAACGAACCAAAATGGTCGTAACCGTTAAAGCTCATCGCGAACTTGAATATCCCGGATTTGTCACTCTCGTCGGGAAGGTCGGTGACGTTCATCGGTTCGCTCCACAAAGGGTAGCATATCGTAGCCAGGCTTCGGTGATGTCAGCAAGCGGGGGCGGCTTCTGGCGGGCGACCAGCGGGGGGCAAGCTGGTAGTTTTTACTGCTAAATCTCGATCGTCAATTCGGCTAGGTGCTGCTTGCCAAGATGTGCAAAGAGGGCGTCCAATCCCCGCTTCGGCAGGGCGCCCTTATCTCCATCGACGAAGATCGTGCCGCGTCCAGGATAATAGCTGGTTGTTTCGTCCACCTTCAGCTGCGATTCTGCGTTTGCGGGCCGCCTTACGTCGACGCCAGCCTGCAGGAGCGCTTCGATGGCTTTAATCATGGCCGGATGATCACCAGCCCTCGGGGCGGCCTTCGGCAATAAATAATGGTTCATCTGACCTTTCCAATCTTGATCGTCTTAAAATATTCTAATTCAGGGGGTCTCTTAGTGTAGGTATTCATCTTAGTATTAGATGAGTTTGTCATTAAGCTATGAGTAAGTAAGTAAGTAAGTAAGTAAGTAAGTAAGTAAGTAAGTAAGTAAGTAAGTAAGTAAGTAAGTAAGTAAGTAAGTAAGTAAGTAAGTAAGTAAGTAAGTAAGTAAGTAAGTAAAAATAATCCTTCCAGCACAGCGTGTCAAGTCAATTTTGCGCGCAACTAC
>JBBSCC010000005.1:0-49416 GCA_038250735.1 Sphingomonadales bacterium
CAAATTGGGGTAACCCGCGACGGCCGGCAATTCGCTGGACGATGGGCCATTATACTGGTCGCCATAAACGGGTTCGATCAGCCAGCCGGGGCCATAGCTTGGTTCGACCAGAATTTGCGCATCGGCCTTGGCGAGCATTGCATCGATCCCCTCCACGCCCGCCAGTCTTCTTGATTTGGCGCGCGCGCCCAGATATTCCGCATCGTCCAAACCGCGCGTTTTTGCGGCCATTTCGAACGTTTCCTGCGCAAAAAATGGCATTTCGCTCGCAGAATTGGCAATATTGAACGCAATTACGTCCTTTAATGTGCGCGTTTTCACCGCCGCCGGGGTGGTGGCGAGATAGGCGTTCAGGTCACCCTTCAACTCGCTGAGCAGCACCGCAAACTCTGCCGCGCCCAACCCCTCAAGCTTGGGCATCTCCACATCCACCAGCACCGCGCCCTGCGCCTTCAGCACCGCCAGTGCCGCATCAAATGCTTTGGCCAGATCAGCCCCCATCTGCGGGCGCACCACCGCAATCCGCACCCCCTTCAGCGTCGCAGCCGCCAGCCCGGCGGTGTAATCCCGCTTATATTTGTCAGCATCCTTGGTCGCACTATCGGCAGGGTCGCTGGCGATCATTTGCGAAAACAGCATCGCCGCATCGGTAACGCTGCGCGCCATTGGCCCCGGCGTATCCTGGCTATGACTGATCGGCACGACATGCGTGCGGCTGACCAGCCCGATTGTCGGCTTCAACCCGACCAGCCCGTTGATCGACGATGGGCAGACGACCGATCCGTCCGTCTCTGTGCCAATCCCCACCGCCGCAAAGCTGGCCGCAATCGACGCCCCGGTGCCGCTGGAGGAGCCGCACGGTGTGCGATCAAGCGCATAGGGATTGCGCACCTGCCCGCCAATCGCGCTCCACCCGCTAATCGAATTGTTTGATCGGATATTGGCCCATTCGGACAGGTTGGTCTTGCCCAAAATCACCGCGCCACCGCGGCGCAGCGAGGCGACCATTGGCGCATCACGCTGGGTGATATTGTCCTTCAGCGCCAGGCTGCCCGCCGTCGTCGCCATGGGGTCGCTGGTCTCGATATTGTCCTTCACCAGCACTGGAATCCCGTCGAGCGGGCCAAGGGCATTGCCCGCTTTGCGCCGCGCGTCCGCTGCGCGCGCCTGCGCCAGTGCATCGGGGTTTGTGGCGATGATCGAATGAAGCTTGGGGCCAGCCCGGTCCATCGCCGCAATGCGCGCCAGATAGGCTTGGGTAATCGTTTCGCTTGATGCCGCACCGCTGGCGATCATCGCCTTCAAATCGGCAATTGATGCCTCTTCAACTTTTGGCGCGGTCTGCGCGCTGGCCGGGATAGCAACGGTGAGCAGCAGCAAAGCGGTGATAGCGCGCATGAATTTCCCCTTTAAATTATTGGCCTGAGCGTATCGCCGCGCGACGCGCGCGCAAGCCCCCTGACCTGAAGCCCGTAGCGATGCCCAACCCCACAAATGAAAAGAGGCTGCCGGGGGGTGCCAATGCACCACCCCGGCAACCTCCTGACATGGTCAGCGGCCGGAAGCTCCAGCCCGGGAGACCATGCGAACCGCCAATCCTATGGGCCCAAACGTTGACTGGGGGAGGATGCCCCCCGTCAGGCCCGGCGGATTAGCGCCGCATCCCCCGAACGAACTGAACCGACCCCTTTGCTGAACCATGAGACATCGGATCACCTCCTTTCGCTAGTTAAAACGGCGTGCCCTGCCTGGGCACGACTCATGTTTGAATCATGTGTTGATCAACTACAAGTCTTGTAATTTATTTTATTTTGAGCGATTCAAGAGGACTGTGCTTGGCGAACGCCCGAACAGCCTTCAATTACATCACCAACCACGCGGTCAAGCGGCATCACCTGTGCCTTGCGGCTGCCCAGCATCACGCCAAAACTGCCCTGAGCCTGGGCCAATGCGGTGGTAATGAACGGATCATCAATTGGCGCGCGCGCCATGGTGCCGGGCGCAAAAGCGCGGGGCATTGCCGGATAGCTGGCGGCACCTGACCCGGTGATAATCTTCATGCTGCTGCCAGCGCCCGCCGCTGCCCCGATCACAAACAGCCACCGGCGCTGCGCCCGCGCACAGCGAATCGCAAAAAGGACTTGGCCGGTGGAATCACGAAATATGGCAGTGTCGCCCGCCGGATTGGCATCAAGCAGCCAACGCCCGGCCGTTACCGCCAAACCGTCAAGCTCTGGGGTGGGCAGGATGCCAGCCGCAATGACTGTGTCGGGCCCGGGGATGCTGACCGTTACATCATTCCCGGCTGTCGCATTGCTCCCCTGCGGTGCCGTTGGCGTGCAGCCGGCGAGCAGCATCGGCACCGCCAGCCACCGCCGTTTCACGGGCGGCAATCCTCGCTCACCCGCAAAACCTCCGCCCAGGCCGGGATCACCAGCACCGGCAAAGTTGCCTGTTCAACCACAAACCGCCCCCGGCTGAACCCGATCGCATCGAGCAAAGGATCGCGCGGAAACAGCGACAGCGCCATATAGGCAGGCATCGCACCGGTGGGTTGCATCGCCAGCGTGCGCAGGCTGCTGGAGGTGCGGATGGTGACAGGCGCGTTGCCGGGTGCGGCGCCCTTGCGTGACACATAAATCTGCCCGGCGATCCGATCACACCGGATCGTAAAATCAGCATCGGCACCGGGCACGCCGAACAGCGCAATGCTGCCGCGTGCATCCTGCCGGTACACCCAATTGCCCGGCGTCAGCGGCCAATCGCGCCAATCGCCACGATAGGCAGGCGCGGGCGTTGGGCTGGCGGTCAAAGACGGGGTGGGCGTTGGGGTTGGGGTTGGGGTTGGGGTTGGGGTTGGGGTTGGGGTTGCGGTTGCGGTTGCAGTTGCGGTTGCGGTTGCGGTTGGAATTGAAGTCTGAGCGGGTGCCGGGGCCGGCAGCGGGGCCGGGTTCCGAACCGGGTTCAGGGCTTCAAGCCGAGCCCTGGCCTGGGGAGAAAAAGGCGCTGGACCGGGTCGCGATGCAGGGCTGGTCGGCGCGGTTTGCGGCACAGAGGATTGCGTTGCCGGTGCGCGTGGCGGCGCTGGTGTATACAGCGGCACTTGCATCGCGATGGCGCTGCCAAGCCCCGGTACGGCGCTGGCAGCAACGCCAACAGTGCCAAAAATGGCAAGAATCATCACAAACCGCATGGCTTACCTATGGGCGATGCTGCCCGCCCGCTCAACCGCGCATCACACCCCTTAATCGATAAAGCGCTTCCCTTCGTCCCATGGTTGGGCAAGGTTGCCCTTGGCGGAGGCACAATGAACGGCAAACGGATCAAGGCGATTATCGGCGGATCGGCGGGAAATCTGGTCGAATGGTATGATTGGTACGCCTATTCGGTACTGACGATCTATTTCGCCCCCAGTTTCTTCCCCAAAAGCGATCAAACCGCGCAATTGCTGAGCGCAGCGGCCATTTTCGCGGTCGGCTTTCTCATGCGGCCCATCGGCGCGTGGGTGATGGGCAGCTATGCCGACAAACATGGTCGCAAGGCGGGGCTGGCGGTGTCGGTGGGGCTGATGTGCGCTGGATCGTTGATGATCGCGGTTGCCCCCACCTATGCGCAAGCCGGCATCCTGGCCCCCACCCTGCTGATCCTGGCGCGCATGCTGCAAGGCTTGTCAGTCGGTGGCGAATATGGCGCGAGCGCCACCTATTTGTCCGAAATGGCAACGCGTCAGCGGCGCGGTTTCTGGGCGAGCTTCCAGTATCTCACCTTGATCGGCGGGCAATTGCTGGCATCGGGCGTCACGCTCATTCTGGTCGCCTTGCTTGACGAAACAGCGATGGAAAGCTGGGGCTGGCGGATCGCCTTTGCACTTGGTGCGGCGCTGGCGCTGGTGGTGTACCTGCTGCGGCGACAACTGGCAGAAACAGCCACGTTTGAAAATCTCGCCAAGGATCGCCCCAAATCGACCGCGCTAAGCCTATGGCGGGCGCACCCGCGCGAATTCCTGATCGTGGCGGCAATCAGCGGGGGCGGCAGTTGCGCCTTTTACGCCTACACCACCTATCTGCAAAAATTCCTGGTCAACACATCGGGCTTTGCGCGCCAATCAGCGACAGAGATTATGACGATGGCGCTGGTGGTCTTCATGCTCAGCCAGCCGCTGTTCGGGCATTTCTCCGACAAGGTTGGGCGCAAGCCAATGTTGCTGCTGTTCGGCTTTGGCGGCATGATCGTATCAGTGCCCGTGTTCAGCGCGCTTGCGGCAACCACCGATGCGCTAACCGCCTTTGCGATCATCCTGATACCGCTAATGCTGCTCAGCGCCTACACATCGATCAGCGGCCTAATCAAAGCAGAGCTGTTCCCCGCGCACCTGCGCACGCTGGGCGTGGCCCTGCCCTATGCGCTGGGCAACACGATCTTTGGCGGGACGGCAGAGTATGTCGCACTGAAGTTCAAGGATCTGCACCTTGAATCATGGTTTTACTGGTACGTCACCGCCGTGATCGGCATGGCGACCATCGGCTTTTTGCTGCTGCCCGATACCAAGAAGACCAGCCTGATCGCCGATGATTGAGCCCAGATGATGGTTTAACGATCGTTAACTGCTTTTAGCTACGATGTGCCCCAACGTCTTAAAAGAGTTCGGATCGGGAAGGGGAAGCCATGATCGAACGCAAGATCAGCAAAAGGCTGAGCGCAGAAGATGTCGCTCTGCGGGTCCAGTTGTACAATGAAGGTGGCCGGTTGCAGGAATCGCTGCGCCTTGTTTGGGCGCGCGCGGCGCACATTATCCAACCGATCATCGACCAGCATTGGCGGGCGGTGTTCCTCGATCCGCTCAGCGCCATTGCGCCCGGCGATGTGGACCAATTTGTCCGCGTTGTGCTTGAATCAACCGAACAGCGCTTCACCTGGCCAATCGACGAGAAATGGGTCGATCTGGTGGCGCGACGCGGGCGCGAACAGGTCGCGATGAACGTGTCGCTGCCCTGGGCGCACCGCGGGCTGATGGATTGGGGCACCAAGGTGAACGCCGCGATCAGCCAGCATTTTGCTGATGACCAGCAATTTGTGGCGTTGGCGGTCGACACCATCCAGCGCCTGCTATGCATCGATATTGATATCACCAAAACCCAGATCGGCATCCTGCACAACGCCCGCACCGCCAGGGAACTGGCGGAACAGGGCGATTCCTACCTGGCCGATATTGGCGGGCTGCTGGGTGAATCGGTGGCCGATACCGCTGTGTTGCGCACGCATAGCTTGCAGACGTTGACGATTGCCCGCAGCACGCTGGAAAAAACATCCGAAGTCGCCATCGCCGCTGATCAGTCTGCCATTGCCATGCGCGAGGCTGCGCGGATCGCTGGCTCGCTTATCCGCGCAATCGATGAGACCCGTGTCGAGGTGGATGCCGCTGCCGATATCGCGCAGCACGCCAGCCAGGAGGCAGCGGCTGCCGTGGGCATGTCGCACACCCTGTCTGATCACGCGAAATCGATTGAATCGATTTTGGGGCTGATCCGCAACATTGCAGGGCAAACCAATTTGCTCGCGCTGAATGCCACGATTGAGGCGGCACGTGCGGGCGATGCCGGGCGCGGCTTTGCCGTGGTCGCGCAGGATGTGAAAAGCCTTGCCACCCAAACCGCGCGCGCGACCGACGATATCGCCGCCAAGATCGCGGCGATACAGGCCGCTACCCGTTCGTCTGTGGAAACCAATGTCCTGGTCCAATCAACCGTGGCCACGGTCGCCCAAAGCGCCACCCGCATCCGCCAATCGATGAATGAACAGGCCAAAACCGTGTCTGCCATTACCGCTGCGGTCGATGAAACCGCGCTGACCGCCGATATGATGTCAAACACCATCGCCGCCATCCGCGAAGATACCGAAACCGTCACCCGCGAGCTTGACGGGCTGCAAGTGCGCGTATCAACGGTGGACGGCCGGCTGGCGGATATGGAGGCCGTCGCGGGCACCTTTGTCGCCAACATCGCTGGCGAGCAGCGCGCGGCCTAACGATCAGGCGATTTGCGCTGTTGGCGTTGCGCGGTCAGCTCCTGGGTAAATTCACTCTCGGCGCGATCAAGCTGGCGGGTAAGCTCGCCCGGATCGACAAACGCATCCGCCTTGCCCGCGCGTTGCGCGGCGCGCTTTTTCGCCATGTCAAAGAAATCGGGATGGAAGTTCAGGAACACATCCGCCTTGGTCGCGCGCAGGCGGCGAAAGGTGGCGGCAAAATCGGCTGCCGCCTGTGGGTAGGTCGGGTCGCCAACCAAGGGCTGCCCCGCCACCGTCAGGCTGGTCGCAAAGATCACGCGCTTGCCCGCTGCAACCGTCGTCCAGCTGACGCCGCCGCGCGTATGGCCAGGCGACAGGATCGCCGTGAGCACCACCGGCCCCACGCGCACCCGGCTGCCATCCACAATAATCCGGTCGGCCCGCACCTTCGGGAAGCCCGCTAGCGTCGGTCGCCCCACCGTTTTGCCCACCGCCAGATCAGCCGCCTCACCCGCCGTGGCGACAATCTGCGCCCCCGTCAGTCTTTTGAGCGCAGCCAGCCCGCCCGCGTGATCGAAATGACTGTGGTTGAGCAGCAGATAGCGCACATCCCGCAACCGAAAGCCCAGCGATTGGATGTTCGCCGCGATAATCGGCGCGCTTTCGGGCAAGCCCCCGTCAATCAGCACATGCCCGCGCGGGCCGGTGATCAGGAAGGCGCTCAGCCCCTCAGTTCCGACATAATAGACATTACCGACAACCCGGAAAGGCGCGAACGGGCGGTTCCATTCAATCCGCTGTTGCGCATCCTGCGCGGGCGCAGGCGTGGCTGCGGCGAGTGCCAGCAGCCCCACGAGCACCAAGCGTCGAATCACCGTTTCGGCTTTTTAAACCGGAACGCGAACCGATCCGTATTACCGCGCACGCTGGGATCGAATACCAGCTTGGTGTGATCGTCGCCGGCGACCTTCAGCACATCGCTTTCGCCGTCGAGCACAAAGCCCGCCTTCACGAAATCGGCCTTCACCACCGCCGGATCAATCCGGTGCAGTTTTTCCACCACCGCGCGCGTATCCCCGCCCGGGCCAACATGGTCGATCACCGCCACAATACCGCCCGGCTTGGTCGCCTTGTACAGCGCCGCGACAAACGCAGCAGGGTCAGCGCGCGGGATTTTATACTGGGTGCTCTCCCAATACAGGTCGTGATACGACAGATGCAGCATCGTGAAATCAACGCTGTTGGCGGGGGCCGCAAATCCTTCAAATACATAGCCCGTCAACGTCACATTGGGGCTGCGCGCGATCAGCGACGTCCAAATCGCCTTGCCCTTGTCATCGGTTGGCAAAAACTGCGTGGGTTCATAAGCGGTCACGCGACCCTTTGGCCCCACCGCCCGCGCCATGATCTCGGTATAATAGCCAGCGCCCGCCATGATATCAGCAACCTTCATGCCGCGCTTCAACCCTGAAAAGGCAAGCACATCGGCGGGCTTACGCCCTGCATCGAGCTTAATTTGCTCCGCTGGGCGACCGGGCGCGGCAACGGCGGCGGCAACGGCCGCGGGGATCGACGATGGCGCAGCAGTTTGCCGGGCGAACGTGGGGGCGGAAAGCGCAATGGCGCTCGCAGCAATCAGCATGGTCAGCGAACGCATCGGGCTGGTCCTCTCAATATGGTGTATTGAGATGGCAATACAGCGGGGATGGAGAAAGGGCAACGCCGTCCGGCGGCACCCGGTTGTTACTCACGATTTGTCGCGCGCTCCAACGCTTGGAGACGTTGCGCCTTGCGCTCTGCCTTCCAGAAAACGCGCTTCTGGTCGCGGAGATGAACCCACCATTCCGGTGACGGCGTCAATTGCCCTTTACGAACATGCGCCATGCATCACGCTGCAAACTTTGCAGTGGCGAATGCAGGCCGATACGTCGGCTCCGGAATGGGGAATCCCATGTCCTTGGCAACCTCTAGCCAGCCTTGCATCGCGATTTGAACTTCGGCCAGCGCTTCCTCTGGCGTATCGCCGTGCGCCGAACACGCCTTCAGGTCGGGCACATTGGCAACCCAACAGGCGTCGTCCTCAAACCAGAACAGATCGATGTGATAGCGCGGCAAATTAGTCGTCCAGTTTCAACCTGTACTCATCACATATAGCAAGGAATTGCTGAATTTGATAGCTCTTTGCCTCCTTGCCGCGTGGCTGGATATTGATCACATCAGGAATATCGGGGCGGGCATATTGGCGATGGCTCCCTGTCGTGCGGCGCAGCACGAAGCCAAAGGCGATGACCAAGCGTTCAAAATCACGAAACGGGATTGACGCGCGGGGATTGGCGAGAATCCATGCATAAAGTTTTGCAGTTTTCGTCATCGGGCGGCTCCGTGACGCGCGCAAAGGCCGCTCCGTTGCCCAACCCCAATGTGCTGCGTGCCGCCGTCAATAAAACATCTTATCATAGCCATAAACCCACAATTTATCGCACCCCAAAGGAGTTGCAACCATTGGACGGCATTATGGCTATTGCCTCGCTACGAGCCGAATACGTAACAGTCCATTGGACCGGCATCTATAATTTACTAAAAAACGTGCATTCCGTCAACGCCCCCTACTACTCTTGAACTTCTGGCTCTTGCCGTACCGCGTCTTCCGCGTCCCCGGTTTGCCCTCGTTACTGCGCCCCATCACCGGGGCTTTGCGTTCGTCCACCGGCAGGCCAAGCTCCTCTGCCTCCAGTGAGCGGATTTCGTCGCGCAGGCGACCGGCTTCCTCAAACTCCAGATCGGCGGCGGCCGCGCGCATCTTTTTCTCCAGCGATTCGATGTAGCCGCGCAGGTTGTGGCCAACCATGTGGGGCCGATCGCCCGATCCATCTTCGTCGATTTCCACCGTCACCTGATCGCGGCTCGCCACATCCTTAATGATGTCGCCGATATTGCGACGGATCGTGGTGGGCGTAATGCCGTGCAGCGCATTATAGGCGAGCTGCTTTTCGCGGCGGCGCCCGGTTTCGTTCATCGCGCGCTCCATGCTGCCCGTGATCCGGTCCGCGTATAAAATCACCCGCCCATCCACGTTGCGCGCGGCGCGACCGATGGTCTGGATCAGCGATGTTTCGCTGCGCAAAAACCCTTCCTTGTCGGCGTCCAAAATCCCCACCAGCCCGCATTCGGGAATATCCAGCCCCTCGCGCAGCAGGTTGATGCCGACCAGCACATCATACACGCCCAGCCGCAAGTCACGGATCAGCTCGATGCGCTCCAGCGTCTCGACGTCCGAATGCATGTACCGCACCTTCAGCCCGGCCTCGTGCATGAACTCGGTCAAGTCCTCGGCCATCCGCTTGGTCAGCGTCGTCACCAGCGTGCGATAGCCCAGCTCGGCGGTTTTGCGTGCCTCGTTGATCAGGTCCTGCACCTGATCCTCCACCGGCTTGATCTCAATCGGCGGATCGATGAGGCCGGTCGGGCGGATCACCTGTTCGGCAAACACACCGCCCGTCTGCTCCATTTCCCAACTGCCCGGCGTGGCGGAGACATAGGTCGTCTGCGGGCGCATCGCCTCCCATTCGTTAAACCGCAGCGGGCGGTTGTCGATCGCGCTGGGCAGGCGGAATCCATATTCGGCCAGCGTCAGTTTGCGGCGGTGATCGCCGCGCGACATGCCGTTGATCTGGCCAATCGTCACATGACTTTCATCGACAAACAGCAGCGCGTTTTCGGGCAGATATTCAAACAGCGTCGGCGGTGGTTCGCCCGGCATCCGCCCGGTCAGGAAGCGCGAGTAGTTTTCGATGCCGGCACAACTCCCCGTCGCCGCAATCATCTCCAGATCGAAATTGGTGCGCTGCTCCAGCCGCTGCGCCTCCAGCAATTTGCCCTCGCCCACCAGCTCCTTCAGCCGTTCAGCCAGCTCAAACTTGATCGCCTCCATCGCCTGTTTCAGCGTGGGGCCGGGCGTGACGTAATGCGAATTGGCGAACACGCGGACATAATCCAGGCTCGCGACTTTTTTGCCGGTCAGCGGATCGAACTCGACGATCTCCTCCACATCATCGCCAAAAAACGACACGCGCCAGGCCGTATCCTCATAATGCGACGGGAAAATTTCCAGCGTGTCGCCCTTCACGCGGAAATTGCCGCGCGAAAAGCCCGCATCGTTGCGCTTATATTGCAGCGCCACCAGCTTGCGAACAATCTCCCGCTGATCGACCACCTGACCCTTTTTCAGGTCAAAAATCATCGCCGAATAGGTTTCAACCGAACCGATGCCGTAAAGGCAGCTGACCGAGGCGACGATGATCACATCATCACGCTCAAGCAGCGACCGGGTGGCCGAATGGCGCATCCGATCAATCGATTCGTTTACCGACGATTCCTTTTCAATGTACGTGTCAGACCGCGCGACATAGGCTTCGGGTTGGTAATAATCATAGTAGCTGACGAAATATTCGACGGCATTTTCAGGAAAGAAGCTCTTGAATTCGCCGTATAATTGCGCAGCCAAAATCTTGTTTGGTGCCAGGATCAGCGCCGGGCGTTGCAGCCCCTCAATCACCTTGGCCATCGTGAAGGTCTTGCCGCTGCCGGTGACGCCCAACAGCACCTGATCGCGCTCCCCGGCCAGCGCCGCTTCGGTCAGCTCCTTGATCGCCGCGGGTTGATCCCCCGCTGGCTGATAATCGGAGGACAACACAAACGGACGGCCACCCTCCAGCTTGGGCGGGCGTTCGGGCCGGTGCGGCACAAAACTGATGCCGGTTTCGGGCTCGTCGAGGCTGGTGCGAATCTGAATGGCCATGCCGGAACATATGGGGCACGCGGGCACGCGGCGCAATCACGCGGGTACTGGCTGGCTGCCGGGCCGCAATTCGCCGATTGACCGGCGCCAAGTGGGAACATAAAAAGAACGCAAGGGCCCGCGTGAGTCGCGGCTGCCCAGCTAAAAGGGAGGAATGCCATGATCGGCTATGCAACACTCGGCACCAACAACATCGCTGCCGCGCGCGGGTTTTATGATGCGCTGCTGGGCAGCATTGGTGCGGGGCGGATCATGGAATTTGGCGATGATCTGGGCGGCTTCACGATGTGGGGCACCAGTTTCGATAAGCCGGGCGTGGCACTCACAACGCCCTATGACAAGAACAGCGCAACGGTCGGCAATGGCAGCATGATCGCGCTGACGGTGGATGAGCGCGCCAAGGTTGATGCGCTCCACGCCAAGGCGCTTGAACTGGGCGGCACGTGTGAGGGCCCTCCGGGCTTGCGCGGCGATGAGGGGCCACAGGCGTTTTACGGTGCCTATTTCCGCGATCTCGACGGCAACAAGCTGTGTGCTTTCAGGATGGGGCCAGCCTGATCCGGGAAACTGGGACTGCATCCAGTCGGGCCTGTTTAGCGTAGCTTGGCGTGAACCACCGGAGCTGCACCATGAACCTGAATCGCCGCACTTTGCTTACCACGTCGGCAATCGCCGTTGCTGTCGTCGCATCGGGCGGCGCTTCAGCGGCGAAGGGTCGTTTTGAGATCACGCTGAGCGAGGCAGAGTGGAAAAAGCGGCTGTCGCCCGCGCAATTCCGCACGCTTCGCCAGGAAGCGACCGATACGCCGTTCAAGAGCCCTTATCTGAATGAGCACCGCGCGGGCATGTTCACCTGTGCGGGTTGCGCGCTGCCGGTTTATTCGTCGAAGGCAAAATATGACAGTGGCACGGGCTGGCCCAGTTTCTTCCAGCCGCTGCCCAATGCCATCCACACTGAAACCGATACATTGCTCGGTTTTGAACGGGTTGAGGTGGAATGCCGGCGCTGCGGCGGGCATTTGGGCCATGTGTTCGATGACGGCCCCGCCCCCACCGGTAAGCGATATTGCATGAACGGTACGGCGCTGAAATTTGTGCCCGGCAAGGCGTGAGCGGCCACCCGGGGATGGCCGTTACGGCGTGACGATTTAGGGCGCGATTAACGCACGGATCGGTACGCGATCAGCCACATTACCATGCCAATCACGGCGGCGATTGCGGCGAGTATCACGCTGGTCGCAGCCGCGCTGGCCCAACGGAACAACAGCGTCTGAATGTCGCTGACGGGGGCGTCAAACAGGCCAAAGCCATAGGTCTGGCCGAATACGAAGACGATGAATCCCGTCGCCCCGCCCACCAATGCCGCATGCCCGGCGCGCCGACGGCCTGACATATGCATGAAAATCCACACCGGCGCTGCCACCGCCGTAATCGCCAGCGCGCAGACCAATGATCCCAGCACAAACGCGGCAACCAGCCCAATCGGCCCCGGCGTCGCGCCCATTGCAATCAGGCCCGCACATATCCCGCCCCCGATCAGCCCGCCGATAGCAATCGCCAGCCCGGCCCGGTCAAGCGTGGTCTCATGGCGCAGGCCATCCGATGCCATGCCCGTTACTTCCACCGCAACCTCATCTCAATCTTCACCCCGCATCTGCTTCGTGCCTACATTTCTGCGACTCGCCCCGATTGATAGTCTAGCGCATCGCCCGCACGCTTGGGGTATCAAGACATGCCAGCAAAGCCGTGCGCGACACAGGCTTCGTCCCAACAGGAGACGAATAGGGCGCTATCCGCGTTGGTCGCCCAATTGGCACAGTATCGAACTGCCCGCGCTGCCGGGTGCACGCCATCGCGGCGGCGAGCAGGCGTGGCGGGGTAAAATACCCCTCGCTGCTCAACCGAAACGTCCCCCAATGAATGCCGATGGCGCGCGACGCGCCCAGCCTGCGCGCAACTTCCACGGCATCAACGGGCCCGATATGGCTGCCGCTGCTCATCTGGCCGGGGAAAAAACGGAACGCGCCAATCGGGATCAGCGCCAGCCGCACCGGGCCATAACGTGCCGCCTCATCCGCCCATTTCAGGTCGCCGGCTCCAGTATCGCCTGCAAAAAACAGGTTGCCGCCGGGCAACCGCACGACAAAGCTGGACCATAGGGCGCGGTTGCGATCAGTAATCCAGCGCGTGCTCCAATGGTGGTTGCGGGTGACGATCACATCGATGCCGGGCCGCACCGCCAACCGCCCGCCCCAATCGAGCGTGCGCGCGGGCACGCCCGCCTGCCCGATGACCGCATCATTGCCCAGCGATGAAACGATCAGTGGCCGGTCGCGGTCCCACAGCCGCTTCAGCGTGGCGACATCCATGTGATCATAATGGTTATGGCTGACCAGGATCAGGTCAATCCGCGGCAACCGATCAAACGCGATCCCCGGCGGCGCAACCCGGCCCGGCCCAACGCCGTACAGCCCGGCGGCATGTGACCAGATCGGATCGGTCAGGATGTTGAGTCCCTGCGTCTGCACCAGCAGCGTCGCGTGCCCGACCCAGGTGACGATCATCTCCTCACCCGCCACCCGCGCCGCAATGGCGTGCGGCTTCACCGGTACACGGTCGGGCCAGCGCGGCGCGGCATCAGCGCCCGCGCCGGTCAGCGAACGCATCACATAGCTGCCGGGGGATCGCGGCGGCCCGCCAAGAATCTCGTCATTACGGTCCGGATTGCTGAACCGTGCGCCATTGAAATGGGCGGTGGCGGGGCCCCGATAATAAATCGCGTCCAGAAAATGCGGGACGATGGTCAGCGCAAGACACACGCCGATAACGGCGAACAGCAGCAGCTTTCCGGCCAGGCGCAGCAGGCGAATGATCATGCGGCCCCCGTGTCATAGCACACGCGCGCTCGCAAGCGGGGCACCCCAAATACCGTAGCCTTGCCGATTGCCCATCGCCGCGCCTAGCATCCGTCGATGATGTTTTTCGCCATGATCCTCGCTGTCAGCTCCACCGCCGCCCTGCCCCCGGTCGCGCAGGCGCGCGTCGGTTTCGACCGGCGCAAGATCACCGCCGTTCGTGCCGAGGGGCTGGCGGACCGGGCCACGCATCGCCGTGTGCATGTGCAAGATCCGGTGCGGATCGCCTCTATCTCAAAGCTGGCGGTGGCGATGGGGGTGATGCGGCTGGTGGAGCAGCACCGGATTGATCTTGACCGCGATGTCTCCACTTATCTCGGCTGGTCGCTGCGCAATCCCGCATTTCCGGGGGCGCCAATTACCCTACGCCAATTGCTGTCGCACACTGCCGGGGTGCGCGACGGTGCGGGCTATGTGCTGGCGCTTGATGGCGATCTGCCCACTTTACTCGCCCAATCCGGTGCATGGGATGCGCGCGCGCCGGGTGACTATTTCAGCTATTCGAACCTGAATTTCGGGATCACAGCGGCAGTGATGGAGGGCGCGACGGGCGAGCGGTTCGACACGCTGATGGCCCGGCTGGTGTTCACCCCGCTAAAGCTGGACGCCTGTTTCAACTGGACCACCTGCAGCGACCGCGCCGTGCGCCGCGCCGTGGTGCTCTACCGGTCAACCGGCGAAGTCGCGGTTGATGATCGCCGCGGTCAGCGCCCCGCCTGTCCCGGCGGCCCAGCCAAGGATGGCAGCTGCGATCTTGCCCGTTATCCGCTCGCCCGCAACGGCGCATTTTTTGGCCCGCAAGGCGGCATGCGGATCGCGATGCCTGATCTTGCCCGGATCGGCATGGTCCTGGCGGGTCGGGTGCCGGGTTTCCTGTTACCGCAAAGCCTGGCGATCATGGCAACACCGCAGTGGCGCTATGACGGGCAAAACGGCGATATCGAGCGTGGGCTGTTCTGCAGTTACGGCTTGGGCGTGATGATCCTGGCGCTACCCGGACGCCCCGCCGCTTGCCGAGACGACCCGTTCGGCGACGGCCGCACCCGCATCGGCCATGCGGGCGAGGCTTACGGCCTAAGGTCGGGCCTGTGGATTGATCCCGCGACCGGGAAAGGCGTGGCGTTTTTCACCAGCGCCGTGGCAGACGATGCACCGATCGGCCCGGCATCAGCGTTTAATGCGGTGGAGGAAGTGATGATTGCGGGGCGGCGTTAACCAGGGGGCATCCGCGCCGCACCACCATATCGCCCGAACACCAAAAACGGCATCAGCGCGAACAGCATCTGCCCGGCCAGCCCAATGATGCCGAGTACGCGCCACACATCAGCCAGCCACACGTTCAACGGCTGCCCAAAGACCAGCACGGCAAGTCCCGCCTCAGCCACCATCAGCATTGCAAACGCGACCGCGCCAGCCCCCAGCGCCTCGCCGCGATAACCGATTTGCGCGCCAGTAATGATGTGGCGCGCCGCAAAAAAGCTCACCAACAGGATGATCGGCACTTCAACCAGCACCGCTGCCGTCGCGCCGATTGCCGGCGTAATCCAGATCGTCCGGATCGTGCCAAGCGCAAAGGCAGTTGCAAAAACGACTGCAAAATACCGGGCACCCGCGCGGATCACGCCCCTTCGAGCAGTTTTTCCTTCGCGATCCGCTCCTTCCACACCAGCGGAGCCAGCGTATGGACGTTCGCGCCCGACGAATCGACCGCGACCGTTACCGGGAAATCCTGCACGTCGAATTCGTAAATCGCCTCCATGCCCAGATCCGCAAAACCCACCACCTGCGATCCTTTAATGGCGCGCGCGACCAGATAGGCGGCACCGCCGACCGCCATCAGATACGCGCTTTTGGCCTCCGCAATCGCCTTGGTCGCATCGGCGCCGCGCTCTGCCTTGCCGACCATGGCGAGCAGCCCTTGATCCAGCATCATTCGGGTGAATTTGTCCATCCGCGTCGCCGTGGTGGGGCCTGCGGGGCCGACAATCTCGTCGCCCACCGGATCAACCGGGCCGACATAATAGATTACCCGGCCCGCAAATTCGACCGGCAGCTTCTCCCCCCGGTCGAGCATGTCCTTGATCCGCTTATGCGCGGCATCGCGCCCGGTAAGCATCTTGCCGTTCAGCAACAGCCGGTCGCCCTGTTTCCAGCCCTGCACCACGTCAGGCGTCAGCGTGTCGAGATCGACGCGGATCGCCGCCTTGTCGGGCGTCCAGTTCACATCGGGCCAATCGCTCAGCTTGGGCGGCTCCAGATAGGCCGGGCCAGACCCGTCAAGCGTCACATGCGCATGGCGGGTGGCGGCGCAGTTGGGGATCATCGCGACGGGTTTTGATGCGGCATGCGTTGGCCAATCGAAAATCTTCACATCGAGAATCGTTGACAGCCCGCCCAGCCCCTGTGCGCCGATGCCCAGCGCGTTGACCTTGTCGTAAATCTCGATCCGAAGCGCCTCGATATCGTCCTTGGCCCCGCGCGCCTTCAACTGGGCCATGTCGATTGGCCCCATCAGCGATTCCTTGGCGAGCAGCATCGCTTTTTCCGCCGTGCCGCCAATGCCGATGCCCAGCATGCCCGGCGGGCACCAACCTGCGCCCATTTGCGGCAGCATTTCCAGCACCCAATCGACAATTGAATCGCTGGGGTTCATCATCTTGAACTTGCTTTTGTTTTCGCTGCCACCGCCCTTGGCCGCGACATCGATGGAAACGGTGGCACCCGGCACCATTTCCACATGCAGCACGCTGGGGGTGTTATCCCGGGTGTTGCGGCGCGTGAAGGCAGGGTCGGTCAGGATGGATGCGCGCAGCTTATTTTCCGGGTTCAGATAGGCGCGGCGAACGCCCTCATCGATCACCTCTTGCAGCGATTTGGCCGATTCCAGCCGACAATCCTGCCCCCATTTGACGAACACGGTGACGATGCCGGTGTCCTGGCAGATCGGCCGATGCCCCTCCGCACACATCCGTGAATTGGTCAGGATTTGCGCGATGGCGTCCTTGGCGGCCGGGCTTTGTTCAGCCTCATAGGCCACGCCCAGCGCGCGAATATAGTCCATCGGGTGGTAATAGCTGATGAACTGCAGCGCATCGGCCACGGTTTCGATCAAATCGGCTTCGCGGATAATCACGGTCATGCTTGCCCCCGGACATTACGGTGTCGGTAATGATGTGGGGGCACTCATATCGGGGCACGCACCCGCGGCCAAGCCAACATAATTCGCCAAAATCGCTGGCGGATCGATGATTTGATAACCGGCGGTAAACCCTCACCGCGTTACGACGTCGCCATGAGGACCAGTAAACCCAAAAAACGACCCGCCAGGGGGCCGCAACGCGGGCTTTGGCAGGCACTGGCGCTCGACAGCAACATCAGCGAAAGCGAGGCGATTAATTTCGCGCCGATCATCGCGCAGTTGAGCCTGACATGGACGGTCGCCTTCGTTGTGCAACTTGTCGCGGTGGCGACACTGGCGATATCGCTGATCCTTGCTGAACGGGTTGATTTGATTCCCCGCGTCGGCATGGAGGGCGCGGCAGTCGTCGCGCTGGGGCTGTTTGCGCTGATTTACCTCAAAGTGCCGCCGATGAAGCGATTTCAGCCGCATCGTCAGGTGCGAGCCGCCGTTTTCTATGGCGGCGCGCTGGCGATCGGGTTGACCGGGCTGTTGTGGGAATCGAGCGGGCTGGACCCCGATCGCATGCAGCTTGCGTGTTTCGTGGCCGTGCTGGGCGCGATGGGCGTGACAGCGATGGCGCTTCACCCGATCCGCGCGGCGCTAGTCAGCTATGCCGCCGCGATCGTGATGATGGTTGCTATCCTGTCTGGCCCCGGTGCCGGCACCTATATCGCCGCTGGTTGCCTGGTTTGCTTGGGGATGGCGACGCGCCGACTGGCGCTGATGGACAGCGAGCAGGCAGTTTATAATGGCCGCAATCATGCAGAGGGCATGCTGGCCGCGCGGCTGGTGCATGAATATGAAACCCAGGGCACCGGTTGGTTCTGGCAAACCGACCGTCAGGGGATCATCACCTATTTATCGCCCAAGGTTGCCGATGCTGTTTCTGCGCCCGATGAACCGGCGATCGGCCAGTTGCTGAATGTCGTCTTCAAAATCGACAATATCAGCCCGGGCACCGAACGGACATTGGGCTTTCACCTGTCGTCGCGGACCGGATTTTCGGATTATCCGGTGCGGCCATTGGCATTTGGCACCAGCGACAACTGGTGGTCCATGTCCGGCCGACCGGTGATTGATGCGCAGGGCAAGTTTCACGGCTTTATCGGCAGCGGCAGCGACCTGACCGAAAAGCGGCGATCAGAAGCAGAAATTACCAAATTGGCGCTGTTTGATGGGCTGACCGGCCTGGCCAATCGCCAGCGGATGCGCGTGTCGCTGGATCAGACGCTGAACCAGCCCGGCAGCATCTATCGCCCAACTGCCTTGCTGTTGCTTGATCTTGATCGGTTTAAGGTCGTCAACGATACGCTGGGACACCAGACTGGCGACGCGCTGCTGATCCAGGTGGCGCAACGGCTGTTGCGCACCATTGGCGATGCAGGGCTGGTCGGGCGGCTGGGGGGCGATGAATTCCAGGTCGTGCTGCCCGGTGAAGACAGTGTGGAAACGCTGTCGGATATGTCACGGTCGGTTATCGCGGCGCTGTCGCAACCCTATAGCATTGATGGCAACACCATATCGATTGGCTGTTCAATCGGCGTGGCGGTTGCGCCGCGCGACGGGGGCGATTCCGAAACATTGGTGCGCAATGCAGATCTGGCGCTGTATGCGGCCAAGGCAGATGGGCGCGGCGTCCACCGCTTCTACCGCGAAGAATTGCTCCACGGCGCGCAAAACCGCAAGCAGCTTGAAGACGATCTGCGGCACGCGCTCATCAAGAACCAGTTCCACCTCGTCTACCAGCCCGTCGTGTGCACAGAAAGCGCGCGCATCGTTGGATATGAGGCGCTGTTGCGCTGGGAGCACCCGACCCGTGGCGGCATTTCTCCGGCTGATTTCATCCCCGTGGCCGAAGATTGCGGATTGATCGAATCGATTGGCGAATGGGTATTGCGCACGGCCTGCCTTGAAGCGGCGAAATGGCCACGCGATGTGCGCATCGGCGTCAATGTGTCGCCGATCCAATTCGCCAATGCTGCGCTACCCGGCATCGTCACCAACGCGCTGGCCAAGGCGGGGATCGCGGCGGGGCGGCTTGAACTGGAGATCACCGAAGGCGTTTTCCTTGATGAAACCGCATCGTCAGAGGCGATGTTCAAGGCGCTGAAGGGCATTGGCGTGCGCTTGGCGCTTGACGATTTCGGCACCGGCTATTCCTCGCTCGGCTATTTGCGAAGCGCGCCGTTTGACAAGATCAAGATCGATCAAAGTTTCGTGCGCGGTGCCGCCACGGCGGGCAATCGCAATGCCGCGATCATCAAGGCAATCGTCACGCTTGCCAATTCGATGAACATGGAAACCACCGCCGAAGGTGTCGAGACGCAGGACGAGATTGAGCTGATCCGCGATCTCGGGTGCAGCCATATCCAGGGCTTTGTCTATGGCCGCCCGATGCCGGGCGATCAGGTGATCAAGCTGCTCGCCAGTGATAGCGGCATGGCAACCGTGAGCGGGTTTAAAACCAGCCGCAGCCAGCGCACCGCCGTGATGCGGTCCGCCGTCGTGCGGATTGGCGATGTGGAAGGCGAAGTGCGCGTCCGCAACATCTCTGCCTCGGGTGCAATGATTGACGGCATTGATTTTGGCCGCAACGCCGAAAACACATTGCTTGAAATTGAGATACTCGAAGGCCAGATGCTGCCCGCCCGCGTGATGTGGAACCGCGAAGGCAAGGTTGGCATCGCCTTTGATCACCTGTTCAACATGGATCAGTTGAATGCCGCCCTGGAATCCCGGCTGGCCCGGTTGGCGGCTTAACCCGGCAGCGCTTGCTTCATTTAGGCGGATTGGCGGGCTTTTCTGCACTGGCTGGCGGTTTGCCGCGCAGATGATCAATTTCGGCCTGGCGCAATTGAAGATAATATTCGCGGCGCGCCACATAGGGATCAGCCGATAGGCGCAACTCGCGCAACCGATCATCAAAATCCGCCCGGCGATCCAACGTCCTGAAAACGCCGGCTGGAATGATATAAGCGGGCCGGTTGAACGGTTTGCCAAAGGATAGCGGCACCACCAGCCGATCCACATTATCGCCGATCAGATCGCGCAAACTTGTCGATCCGATCAACGGCAGGAACAGGAAGGGGCCAGGCCCCACGCCGTAATATCCCAGCGTATAGGCAAAGCCGTTGGTTCGATATGGCAGTTTGAAGGGGCGCTTTTTGGCGACATCGAACAGCCCCCCGATGCCCAGCGTGGAATTGATGGTAAACCGGCCGAGCGTTTCCGCCGCCTTGCCCGGTTTAAGCTGCAACAGGAAATTCAGAAAAGCGACGGGTTCATGGATATTGTACAAAAAATTGTGCAGCCCGTCGGTGATCGGCTTGGGGACGTTCTTTTCAACCGCCATTGCCGCCGGACCCAGCACGGCATTGTCGACAGCCTCCGTAATCGCAAAGGACGTGGCGTTGATCGCCGCCATCGGATCGCCAGGACTGGCGCGGCGCGCGCGCACCGTAATGTCGCCTTCGGTGCCGCCAGAAATATCGTCCTGATTGATGTCAGGGACTGTCGGCGGCAATGCGGCGTCTTCTGCTGCTGCCGGTGATGATGCCGGTGACGATGGTGATGGCGGTGGCGCTGCTGCTTGGGGCGCCAAAGCAGGTTCTGGCGAAGGCGCTGCCACCGGCTGGACTTCGGGGCGCGCCGGGGCCGTGACAACCGGGGCTGTGGCAACCGGGGGCGCTGGCAATTCGGTTTGGGCATCACCCAAATTTATCGGCGCGCTAGCGAGTAACGCTGCGGCTGTTATTCCCGAAAAACTCATTTGCGGTTGCCCTATCCTGTCGACCCACTTTGTCGACCCACGGGCCATTGTGGCGTTTCTTATCGATCAGCACCGAAGTGCTGATGCCCAATCGGGGTACTTCAGCACGCCGCATTACGCAACATAGATGCCCGGCTGGCCCCCAAAGCCGCGCGGGCGGCACCACCGCGCCACGATCCGCGCCGAAAGCGGATCACCCAAAGCCAGCAAGCGGGGAAATATTTGCGTTTCCGGTTCGTTCTCTTGCCTTTTGCCAACCCCGCCCAAGTCCACGCGTCGCGCCATATGCGCACCACGGCGACCCGGTGAAGCGAATCAAAATAGCGACGAACCGAGTCGCTAATCTGTCATTTACCGTCTTGCGTCGCTCGGCGAATGGGCACAATCTGTTGTGGTTGAGTTCGGGGGCGGGCCCAATCACTGGTAGGATGATTGCTGCGACTTCAAATCGCAGGTTGCCCTTCTTGTGCTTGCCACACTTAGGATGGACACTTTTTGTTCTCCTTCGTGCTCGCCAATGATAACATGGGGGTTCGCCCCCGATTCGAAGGGCGAATCGCGCAAATCGCGATTCGCAGCACGGGAGATGAGTCTGTGGATTTCAGAGATGGCCAGGAAGTGACCAACGATATGGCAACCAGTTTGTTGAGCAGCTTGTCGGGCGATACCGCGGGCGGTGCTGCCCGTGATACCGCAGCAAGCGCCATTGCGGCAGCGACCGCTGGTGCCGCAGCCGCTGTGAAAAAGGCCGCAGCCACCCCGGATTCCAAATCGATCAAGCCCCAGCTTTTTCCCGTAGAGGTTGATCGCAGCCGCGACGCGCTGCTCACCGATTTCGGCAAGGAAACGCTGAACGACCGCTATCTGCTGCCGGGCGAAAGCTATCAGGACATGTTCGTCCGCGTCGCCAGCGCCTATTCGGATGATGCAGCGCACGCGCAGCGCATTTATGATTACATCTCGAAACTGTGGTTCATGCCTGCAACGCCTGTGCTGTCGAACGGCGGCACCGGGCGCGGCCTGCCGATCAGCTGCTATCTGAATTCGGTGCCGGACAGCCTTGAAGGGATTGTCGACACCTGGAACGAGAATGTCTGGCTCGCCAGTCGCGGCGGCGGCATCGGCACCTATTGGGGCAATGTGCGCGGCATTGGTGAACCGGTGGGCTTGAACGGCAAGACCAGCGGCATCATTCCGTTTGTGCGGGTGATGGATTCGCTGACGCTCGCGATTTCGCAAGGCTCGCTGCGGCGCGGATCGGCGGCTTGTTATCTCGACATCAGCCATCCGGAGATCGAGGAGTTTCTCGAAATCCGTAAGCCCTCGGGCGATTTCAACCGCAAGGCGCTGAACCTGCACCACGGCGTGCTCATCCCCGATGCCTTTATGGAGGCCGTGCGCGCCGGGGCCGAATGGAACTTGACCAGCCCGAAGGACGGCTCTGTCCGCGCCACGGTGGATGCGCGCGCGCTGTTCCAGAAGCTCGTTGAGACCCGGCTGGCCACCGGTGAGCCCTATATCGTGTTCAGCGATCATGTGAACAATGCGATGCCAAAGCATCACCGCGATGTCGGGCTGAAGGTGTCGACATCGAACCTGTGTTCCGAAATCACCCTGCCCACCGGTCGCGACCAATTTGGCAAGGAACGCACCGCTGTTTGCTGCCTCTCATCGCTCAACCTGGAAACCTGGGACGAGTGGAAGGATGAAAAGGGCTTTATTGAGGATGTGATGCGCTTCCTCGACAATGTGCTGCAGGATTATATCGACCGCGCCGAACCCGGCATGGCCCGTGCCGCCTATTCCGCCGCGCGCGAACGATCAGTCGGGCTGGGCGTGATGGGCTTTCACAGCTTCCTGCAAGCGCGCGGCCTGCCGTTCGAAGGGGCGATGGCCAAGCAGTATAACCTGAAAATCTTCAAGCATATCAAGGGCCAGGTCGATGAAGCATCGATGCAGCTCGCGATTGAACGCGGCGCGTGCCCCGATGCCGCTGATCAGGGCGTGATGGAGCGGTTCAGCTGCAAGATGGCGATCGCGCCGACCGCGTCGATCAGCATCATCTGCGGCGGGGCGAGTGCGTGCATCGAACCCATTCCGGCCAATATCTACACCCACAAGACACTGTCGGGCAGCTGGTCAGTCAAGAACCCCTATCTGGAAAAGCTGCTCAACGAGAAGTCCAAGAACAGTGATGCCGTGTGGAGCTCGATCCTGGAAAAGGGCGGTTCGGTGCAGCACCTCGATTTCCTCAGCCCGGAGGAAAAGGATTGCTACAAGACCAGCTTCGAGATTGATCAGCGCTGGCTGCTCGAACTCGCGGCAGACCGCACGCCGTTTATCGATCAGTCGCAATCGCTGAACCTGTTCATCCCCGCCGATGTCGAGAAATGGGACCTGCTGATGCTCCACTTCCGCGCATGGGAACTGGGGGTAAAGTCGCTCTATTATCTGCGCTCAAAATCCATCCAGCGCGCAGGCTTTGCCGGCGGTGTGGAGGCAGACAACACGCCGGACCTCAAGCAGATCGAGCTTGAGGAAAAGGATTATGACGAATGCCTGGCGTGCCAGTGAGGGTGAAGCGGCTTAAGTGAGGCGACAGGCAATGGACCAGAAAACAGGTTGCATCGGCATTGCCGCGCTGGGTGGAATCGTGTTTTTTGTCCTTTTGCTCGTGGGCTGGCCGCAATACCGCGTCTATTCGCAGCGACTGGCCGGGGAAGCCGCGTTGGCCGAGGCGCAGTCGTCGCGGCAAGTCGCCATCTTGGAGGCGCGTGCAAAAAAGGAGAGCGCGGTCTCGCTGGCTGAGGCCGAGGTGATCCGGGCAAAGGGCGCGGCTGAGGCCAATGCCATCCTCCAAAACAGCCTTGGCGGGCCAGAAGGCTATCTACGCTATCTTCAGATCCAGGCGCTGGAGGATTCAAAGGCGTCGTTGATCTATGTGCCCACCGAAGCCGGGTTGCCCGTCACCGAAGCGCGGCGGCTGGACGATCCGAAATGATGGCGCTTCAACATCAGGCTGGGCAGGCGGCAACGTGATTCCCGCACCGGCACCCATTAATGCGGCGGCAGTCGAAGACGTTTACGACGGATATGGCGCGTGGAAGGATTGGTCTGCGCGTAATTTCATGCGCGTAACGGCGCAGCAGCGTGCCTATTTTGCCGATGAGCTGCGCGGTACACCGCTGGCAGGCCGCGATGTGCTGGAAATCGGCTTTGGCAGCGGCGCGTTTCTGGCCTGGGCAAAGGATCAGGGCGCAACGCTATATGGGACCGAGGCGATGCCAGCGGCGCGCGACCAGGCAGCGGCTGCGGGCGTCACCATCCTGCCGCTCGATCTGGCGCAGGCGCTGCCCCATCATCCCGCGCGTTTTGCGGCGATCGTCGCGTTTGACGTGATGGAGCATCTGACGATCGCTGAAAACCAGACCTTGCTTGATCAGGTCGCGGTGCTGCTGGCCGATCACGGGCTGTATGTCGCGCGTTTCCCCAATGGCCAAAGCCCGCTGGGCCGGGTGCATCAATATGGCGATGTGACGCACCGTTCGGTGCTGTCCGCCGGGATCATGTCGCAACTCGTGGCGGGGCGGCCGTTTGATGTTGTTCATCTCGGCAATCAGGCCCCGTCGCGCGCCGCTGGCTTGCGGCGGATGGGGTCAATGGCACGCAATCTGGCGCAGTGGCTGGTCGAAACCGCGATGGCCAAGCTGTACGGGATGTCAGCGCCGCTCGGCCCCAATAGCGTGGCCGTGCTTCGCCGTCAGCCGCGGGGGATGGCGTGACATGATCCGCACCGCATCCCAACCGGTACCGTCATTGGCCGTCACGCAGCGGGCGAGCGATAATCATCGCCCGCCCGCCCGCCGGCCAGTACGGCGGCCAGTACGCCCAGCCGCGCGATCATTTTTCTTCTTCGAACGTCACCGCCACATCGGCGTTGGCGGACAGGCGCACCTTGTCGCCCTCAACATCGGCAACCAGGCCGAGCGGGATGAAATGGTGATGGTCGCCGTGCGGCCCGCTATGCGTCTTGGTCAGCTGGATGCGCTCGCCCTTGATATGGTCGACAGTGCCGACGGGCACGCCGTCTGCGCCAATCACGCGCATATGTTCCTTGATGCTGTCTTTGATCGGGTGGTCATGCGACATGGCTGTTCCTCCGTGGTGATGCCCCCTCAACGCGCGGCCATGCGTTTCGATGCATGTCCCCCGTCTGTATTGAGGAACTGATCATGCAACCCGTTTGCCACCGCCTTGTGCCCCTCTCCCTGCTCCCGCTGGCGCTGGCGCTCACCGCCTGCGCGCATCAGGTGAGCAGCGCGGTGGCGCCCGGTGCGCCCGGCTTCCTGCTCGGGCTGTGGCACGGCTTCATCTTTCCGGTTGCGGCGATATTGTCGATCTTCATGCCCGACGTGGCGGTCTATGCCGTGCCCAATAATGGCGGCTGGTATGATTTCGGCTATTTCATCGGCGTGGTGTTTTTGGGCGTTGGCGCGCGCGGCACCCGCAAAGTCTATGTCGACCGCACCGTCATCCGGCGCGAACGGGCATGAACCGCATCCTTGCACTTGCCACCCCACCCGTCATTATGGCGGGTGTTGCCAGCGTGTCCGGTCTTTTGGCCGTATTCGTTGTTACCCGGTCCGGGGCTAGCGAACAGGGTCGCTATGCCAAACGGATTGTGGGTACAATGCTGGCCGCATTGACATTAATTCTGGGCGGTTTTGCCTATACCCTTTGGACCTGGAGTAACCTACTTTGACACATGCATATGATCTGATCGGCATCATCATTGGCCTGAATCTTATTTTTGCTGGCTGGGTGGTCGCCGATGTCGTCGGATCGCCCCACGGCTTGGCTTCCCGCACGGCCAAGCGCCCCAATCATCGCCCGCTCGACAGCACCAGTCGCAATACCTTTGCGGCCGGCCTGTTCCTGCTCGGTGGCGCCATCGTCATGGTCTGCCTGTCGCATTACCGCTGATCCCCTTTCGCCTTTTGTTTTTAGCCTAGGAAAACCCGCCCATGTCGCTTCTTGAAGCCCGCAAAGCCTATAAGCCCTTCGAATACCCCTGGGCTTATGAGTTCTGGAAGCGCCAGCAGCAGATCCACTGGATGCCTGAGGAAGTGCCGCTGGGCGAGGATTGCCGCGACTGGGCGCAAAAGATCAGCGAGCATGAACGCAATTTGCTGACGCAGATTTTCCGCTTTTTCACCCAGGCCGATATCGAGGTGCAGGATTGCTACCACGATAAATATGGCCGCGTGTTCAAGCCCACCGAAATCAAGATGATGCTGACCGCGTTCAGCAACATGGAAACGGTGCACATCGCCGCGTACAGCCATTTGCTCGACACTATCGGCATGCCCGAAAGCGAATATGGCGCCTTCCTCGAATATAGCGAGATGAAGGACAAGCATGATTATCTGAAGAACTTCGGCGTCGACAGCGATGCCGATATCGCCCGCACGCTGGCAATGTTCGGCGGCTTTACCGAAGGGCTGCAATTATTCGCCAGCTTTGCCATGCTGATGAACTTCCCGCGCTTTAACAAGATGAAGGGCATGGGCCAGATCGTCAGCTGGAGCGTGCGCGACGAAAGCCTGCACTGCGAGGGCATCATCCATTTGTATCACGCCTTTGTGAAGGAACGGCAGTGCCTGACCAAGGCCGTGAAGGACGACATCATGGATGTGTGCCAGACGACGGTTCGGCTGGAAGATGCGTTCATCGACCTGGCGTTTGAACAGGGCCCGGTAACGGGAATGACACCCAAGGAGATCAAGAAGTACATCCGCTACATCGCCGATTGGCGGCTGGCGCAGCTTGATCTGAAGCCCATTTACATGATCGACGAACACCCCCTCCCCTGGCTCGCCCCGCTGCTGAACGGCGTGGAACACGCCAACTTCTTCGAACAGCGCGCGACGGAATATTCCAAGGGCGCGACACGCGGCAACTGGAACGACGTGTGGAGCTCATTCGACAAGCGGCAGAAGGTGAAGGTAGCCCCGGCGGCAATCGCGAATGAGGATGGCGGCGAGGATATGTTCGCGAAGGCAGGGATCGCGGCGGAGTGACGAGGATGAAGTCGCCCGATTTTTGGGCGACTTCAATATCTTGTTCTTTTCAGCTATAACTAAACGCGGCGGTCTTGCCTCGATAGCCGCCTCCGCCGGAGCGAAACGCAAGATGGGCTGCTGTCCGCGGGGTTGGCGGTTATCCTGACACACAAAAACCGCCCTGACTTTCCCAGATTCTTTCGCCCTTGACCCGAACATATACAGAACGTAGCCTATCGGGCAGCTACGGTTTTCGGAAGAACCCCAATGCACTCGATCGAATTTTGCGCAGGCGCTGGTGGCCAAGCAATCGGCCTTGAACAGGCCGGTTTCCGGCATGAAGCGCTGATCGAAATTGAACGGGATTTTGCCAAAACGCTTGAGCTGAACCGGCCTGGCTGGAACGTTTTTGCAAAAGACATGAATGACTTTGATGGCCGCCCCTACAAGGGGATCGACTTATTTGCGGCTGGGTTGCCATGTCCTCCCTTTTCGATAGCTGGCAAGCAACTCGGCGACCTTGACGAGCGCAATCTTTTTCCTGCCGCACTTAGGTTGATCGACGAGATGCAACCGCGTGCCGTGATGATCGAAAATGTGCGCGGCTTCCTGTCACCGGTGTTCAAGGATTACCGCGAATCGTTGAAAAGCCAGTTGAACAAGCTTGGCTATCATACCGACTGGCGCTTGCTGAATGCTTCTGATTTTGGTGTCTCACAATTGCGCCCTCGGGTTGTCATTGTGGCTATCAGAAAGGATCTGGCGGACATTTTCGACTGGCCAACCGTCCAACCGCAAAACCCGCCGACTGTCGGCATTGCATTGCGGGATTTGATGGGTGCCAAAGGATGGCTCGGCCTCGACAACTGGGTTGCCCGCGCCAATGAAATCGCACCGACGATTGTTGGCGGATCAAAAAAGCATGGCGGCCCCGACCTGGGGCCGACGCGCGCCAGAAAGGCGTGGGCATCGCTAGGCGTCGAAGGGCGCAGTCTGGCGGCAGAGGCACCCGATCCGGATTTTGTCGGCATGCCTCGCCTTACCGTCCGCATGGTCGCACGCATTCAGGGATTCCCGGATAATTGGCAGTTTTATGGGGGTAAGACGACGTCGTATCGGCAAGTGGGCAATGCTTTCCCTCCGCCTGTCGCACGGGCAGTCGCGCATAATCTGAAGATTGCGCTGTCAATGCAAAGGCTGTTTACGGCCCATGCCGCATGAGCGTTGTGTCGCTGACATCACTAAGAAAAGAGTTTCACCAGCACATCTGCGAGCGTTTGCTGGTCATCAACGAAGGCGTTGCATCAAATGCAGATGCCAGCCAGCAATCAAGCGTTCGGATTGCCCGGGAAATGGCCAACAAACTTGGTGCGAGCGCCGGAACCAAGCTTGCCGGTCAAACAGCCGGTGTCGAATTTGAAAAATGTGTCACCAATTTCGTCCAGTCGGCCCTGTCGCATCTTCACGGTTTGCGGCCAGGCAGTTGGACCACCGAATGCATAAATGCACGATCTGAACTCGTTATCGCCCGCTATCAGCAATATTCCCATCTTGCCGAGGTTCAAAGGATCGCGAAAGAGAATCCTGACCTGGCCGTTTTCGTCGGCAATGATTACGCTGTAGCCTCGGATGTTGTCGTCTCACGAACGCCGATTGATGACGACGATTTCATGAAAAACGGCATGGTGCTTGATGGTCAATCAGGGCTTCATTCGCCATTGCGTGCCAGGAACAGCCAACTTCCACTTATGCACGCGTCTATCTCTTGTAAGTGGACGATGCGCAGCGACCGCGCCCAAAATTCACGTTTTGAGGCACTTAATCTTATTCGGAGTCGAAAGGGGCGCGTTCCACATATCGTCGTCGTAACCGGCGAGCCATCACCCAGCCGGCTGGCATCCCTTGCCCTGGGCACGGGCGATTTGGACTGTGTCTATCACTTTGCATTGCCGGAGCTGCAGGAAGCAGTGAAAGCGCTTGGGCAGGACGAAGTGATCAATCTGGTCAATATTATGGTGGCAGGTAATCGACTTAGGGATATTTCGGACCTTCCTCTCGACCTGACAATCTGATGATTATCATGGCCGAATGGGGACCCCGACGGCGCGACCAACCTTTCGCTAACCTTGTCCGGTGGCAGCACCGTTCGCCGCCTTTCTTATCGCGCGCGCGTTCGTCTAAAGCGGTGCGCTGGTTTGACATGGCCGCATAGCCAGTGCGTTGAGACAGGATGATTGATGGTTGACGCAACGAAAGCCCGCCGAACAATCGCCGTGCTCCTCCTCCCCTTCGCGTCAACGGCAGCATCACAATCCCCTGCGGCACCCGCTTGGGCAGCGCAGCTTATCGGCGGCTATCCGGGTCTGGTCACCGCCGTTGCTGCCAGTGAGGTTGTGCTGCGCAATGGCATGCGGATACCGCGCAGCATCGGTGCGCCGGCCCGCAGCGAAGCGGATCGGCAGGCGCATCCTGATATCGATGGCATGTTTGTTGACCCCTACCCCGCAGGCGCGCCGCTGCAGCCCGCGCCGATCAGTGATCCGGGTCGCGTGCGCTATGAACCGTTTTTCGACGCGATTTATGGGGATTGCCGCGTCGGGGCGGTGCGGCTGCGCGATGTTACGTGGATGCCGGGGCGCGGCGGCGGCGTGGTGCGAGTGACCACCAGCAATCATGTTGCGGAGAAACTGGAGGCGGTGATCCGTGATCTGGCGCAATTGCCACCGGCGATGACGCGGTATCTGGTGCCCAGCGCGGGCGGCTATAGCTGCCGGGCCATTGCAGGCACGAACCAGCGGAGCATGCACGGCTATGGCATCGCGGTCGACCTGGCGAGCGCGCAGGCCGATTACTGGCGCTGGTCAGGCGGCGAGCGCGCGCGCTATCGCAACCGCCTGCCCGCCGAAATTGTCGCTGCGTTTGAACGCCACGGCTTTATCTGGGGCGGACGCTGGCGGCACTTCGACACGATGCACTTCGAATACCGGCCCGAGCTGATCACGCTCAACTAACGCGTTGGCGGGCGCGATTGTGCCCTAAATCAGCGTTTTTCTTCCGCCCGATATTTGTCGTGGCAGGCCGAACAGCTGCCCTTCAGCACGTCCCACTGCGCGGAAAGGGCGGCGGCGTCTCCGGCCTTGGCCAGTGTTGCCAGTTGCGCGGCGGCGGCGGCCATATCGGCGGCGCGGGCGTCGAATCCGGCGCGGTCGCTGCTGATTGTCGGCAGCCCCTTCGATAGCGGGGATTCCACGTCGGCCGGGAACATGCCCGGTAGCGCGCGGCCCCAGGCGGCGAGTGCGCTGGCGGGCAGGATCATCGTCTTGGGGTCATCCCCGCGCGTGATTGCCGCCTTCAGCCCCAAAAAGCTGGCGAGCGAGAGTTTGAACGCCGCCTGCCGACCGCTGACGATGGCCTCGCTGCGGGCCGATTGTTTGGCCGACGCCTTGGTCCCGGCGGGCTGGGCGGTCGCGCCTCCACCAACGATGACAAGGCACAGGGCGGCAGCAAATAAGGGGGTGGCGCGCATGATTTTCGTTCCCGATCAAGTGACAAGCCAAGGCTACCCTCTGTCGGGGCGCGCAGCAAGCAACCACGCGCGCCCATTGGTCAGGCCGGGTCAGGCGTTTTCATTTTCCTCTTCATCATCATCGCCGGTGCCAACGTCGTCGTCATCGCCGTCACCGTCATCGTCGTCGTCATCGGGGCCAGCGCCGTCACCTCGCGTTGCACGGTCAGAGTCGCTGGCCGGGTCGCCATCCACTTCGTCATCGCCACCCAGATCGGGGGCAAGATCGGTCATGATGACCCCATCGGTCGGGCCTTCACCCGTGGCTTCCAATATTTCGGCGCGCTGGCTTTCGTCATAGCCATCTTCGTCATAGCCATCATCACCGGTGCCGCCGCCCGGTATCTGCATTCCACCGCTCACCATCGTTCATGCTCCCGACTATGGCTGGCCCGGACATTGTTGGGCGCAAAGCCTTCCACAGTGCCAACGGCGCGGCGCGCTGGTTGTTCCGGGCAGCCGCGATCAGCTTGGGCGGAACAGGCGGCCGCGCTCCACCACCGCGACGATCACCAGCGCGACCAGCCCCAAAATCAGGAAGCCGGAATAAAGCGGCACGGTGCTGCCATCGAATGCGCGGCCAATCCACGCGCCAATCAACGCCCCGCTGGTCACCGTGATGAACCCCTGCACGCTGGAGGCCGTGCCCGCGATTTCGCCCATTTTTTCCATCGCCATCGACGAGAAATTGGCCGTCGCCAGCCCGAAGCACGCCATCGCCAGCGCCTGCAGCACGGCAAAGCTGTAAATCGTCTCCGCACCCGCCAGCGAAATCGCCAGATGCACCGCCGAAACAGCAATGAACCCCACCAGCGCACTGTGCGAAATGCGCCGCGTGCCAATCCGCATCACGATCCGCGAATTGAGCAGGTTCGCCAGCGCCATCATGCTGGCCACCGCGATGAAAACCGGCACCAGTAATTGATCATCCCCGGTCAGCGCCGCGACAATCTGCTGCACCGAATTGATAAAGCCATATAGCGCGCCCAGCAGCGCCGTCGCCGCCAGCGTGTAGCCAATCGACGCCCGATCCGTCAGCGTCCGCCGCCACCCGCTCCACAATCGCGCGACTGACAAGGGCGTGCGGTTTTCCACCCGCAATGTTTCGGGCATGCGCCATATAAACCAGCCCAGGATAATCGCAGAGATGACCGCGATCATTACGAAAATCAGCCGCCATGATCCAAAAAACAAGATCAGCTGGCCAAAACTGGGGGCGAGGACGGGGGCGGCCATAAATACCATGAACGCCAGGCTCATCACCCGCGCCATCGCGCGGCCCGAATAGCAATCGCGCACCAGTGCCACCGTCACCACCCGCGATGCCGCAATCGCCAGACCAGCGGTAAACCGCGCGGCGAGCAACAGCACGAAACTGCTCGACAAGGCCGCCACCAGATTAGCGATAACATAAGCTGCCAGCGCAAAGCCGAGCACCGGGCGTCGGCCATAACGATCCGCCAATGGACCATGGACCAGCTGCGCCATGCCAAAGCCGAACAGGAACATCACGATGACGAGCTGGCGATCATTTTCCACCGCCACCCCCAGCGCACCGCCAATGGCGGGCAGCGCGGGAAGCATCGCATCAATTCCCAGCGCCGTCAGCGCCATTAACGACGCGACCAGCGCGACGAATTCTGCAAACCCGATCGGCGCATTTTGTTCAGCCGATGGATCGGTAACGGGGGCAAAGCTTTGCGGGGCGTTCATCCGCGCGGCCATGCCCGATGCACGCACCCGGGTCGACCCATTATGCGCCGCGCAACGCGGATATTGACGAATGTCGCGAACCGCGTGTATTATCGCAATAGAACACCCAATGGAGACGAGAGATGCGGAAATCGACGATGCTGCTGGCCCTGATGATCCCGTTGGCCCTGCCGCTGGCGGCTTGCGGCGGCGAAAAGGAAGGCACCACCGTTACGTTCAACGCAACCGACAGCGACGGCAATGTCACCGCGGGCATGGACGGCAACAGCGGCGAAGTATCGATCAACGCCCCCGGCTTCTCAGGCAAATTCTCGCTCCCCAAAATGAAACTCGGCGCGGGCGATTTCAGCCTGAACGGGGTGAAGCTGTATCCCGGATCAACCATCACCACGATGAACATCGCCGCGAACGGCGGTAAGGATGGCGAAGAGGGCAGCGGCAAGGTTCGCGTCGTTTTTGACAGCCCGGCCACACCGGAAAAGGTGCTGGAATATTTCACCGACAAGCTGGGCAAGGCTGATTTCAAGCTGACGGCGGCGGGCAAGAGCCTGAAAGGAACCGATGACGAAAACAAGCCCTTCACGCTGGAGGTAGCGCCCGCTGCCGATGGCCATTCAACGGGCGTCATCACCGCAGGCGGCTGATACACCAGCCCATAAAGCCGCTGCACATTGCCGCACAGCATCGTGCGATATCATCCACGATCGGTGCCCGGTGATGGCTGGACTTGACCCAGCCGCACAGCGGCCTCTTGTGGCAGGTCAAAGGCAAACAGTGTGGAGGCTGGCATGACCCGATCAATTTTTGGCACGATGGCATTGCTGGCGGCGACAACCGCGGCACTCACCGCCTGTGCGGAACCCGCGCGCGCGCCAGACGCGGCGATGGCCGGCAGCAACGCAATGGATATGCCGATGGCAGACGGCAGCGCGGTCGATATGACGATGGTGCCGCTTTATCCCGGCGCAAAGATGATCGACATGAAAATCATGCCGCATGAAGAAGACGACATGACCGGCGTTGCGTTTGACAGCGCTGCCGATGCGGCCACCGTGCGCGCCTGGTATCTGACCACGCTGGAGCCAAAGGGCTTTACGCTGAAGGCGGAAGGAACCGCGCTCGTCGGCACCGATCCGATCGGTAAGCCCGTGCGCATCGACGTTACACCAACCACCGGTGGCCACAGCACGGGCGTGATCAGCAAGGGTTAAAACCACGGCATCGCCGCCCCCTGTTCGAAACCGGCACCACATCTTATGTTGGGCAATCAATCGCTCAACGGACACTGACCATGCTCGATACCGCCCCTGCCCAAGTTCCCACATTATCGCTGGCGCAAGACGCGGCGGATCCCGCTGGTTTTGCGCGGGCGCTTGGCACATCGTTTGAACGGTTTGGATTTGCGGTGGTCGCCGATCACGGCATTGATCAGCCACTGATCGACCGGGCCTGGGATTACACCCAGCAATTCTTCGCGCTGCCCGAGGAAGAAAAACGGCAATATTATACCGCAGCAGGCGGCGGACAGCGCGGCTACACCCCCTTCAAGACGGAGATCGCCAAGGGCGCCAGCATCGTCGACCTGAAGGAATTCTGGCATGTGGGCCGTGATCTGGCCGCCGGGCATCGTTATGCCGATGTGATGCCCCCCAATATCTGGCCTGCGCGGCCTGCGGGGTTCCATGAAACGCTGCGCGATCTGTTCACAGCATTTGACCGGGCAGGCGACACGATATTGTCGGCCATCGCGCGCCATCTGGGGCTGGCGAGCAACTGGTTTGATCCAGCGGTAAAGGACGGCAATTCAATCCTGCGGCTGCTGCATTATCCGCCAATCCCCGCTGATGCAGAGGGTGTGCGGGCAGGCGCGCATGAGGATATCAACCTGATCACGCTGTTGCTGGGCGCAGAGGAAGCAGGGCTGGAGCTGCTGGACCGGGATGGCGAGTGGCTGGCGATCAAGCCACCGGCGGACGCGATGGTGGTGAATGTGGGTGACATGCTGCAGCGGCTGACCAACCACGTCCTGCCGTCCACCACCCACCGCGTGGTGAACCCGCCGCCCGAACGGCGCAGCCATCCGCGCTATTCGATGCCGTTCTTCCTCCACCCCGCACCCGATTTCCTGATCGAAACGCTGCCCGGCTGCATCACCGCGAGCAACCCCAACCGCTACCCAACGCCCATCACAGCGCATGATTATCTGCACGAACGGCTGGTCGAAATCGGGCTGGTGAAGGCTTGACGCAGCACCGGGAGGAACCACCGGATGTCGATTTGTTGTCCATCCGGCGCCCTGAACTTGTTGGGGATTTGTCCCGTTCAACCAAGCGCAGCTCTGTTGTGCTCCCGCGAAGGCGGGAGTCCAGTCTGGGCCCCCGCCTTCGCGGGGGAACAAGAGACTTGGCATTCGGTTGGAATTGATGCGCCGCCCTGGCGGGAGGCGATAACTACCAACTTGTTTCCCGGTCCACCGTGCCGCTAGAGAACCAGTCGCGGCGGCTGCCGCCCGTTGGGTGCTGAAACAAGTTCGGCATGGCGGCTATGGGGCATGACATGACCAAACCACTTCGTATCGCCCTGGCCGGGCTTGGCACCGTTGGCGCTGGCGTGATCAGGCTGATCGACGCCAATGGCGCGCTGATTGCGCGCCGCGCGGGGCGGCCGATTGAGATTGTGGCTGTCTCGGCGCGTGACCGGGGCAAGGATCGCGGGGTGGATATCACCCGCTTTGCCTGGGTGGATGATACCACCGCGCTTGCGCAGCGTGATGATGCCGATGTGGTGGTGGAACTGGTCGGCGGATCGGATGGCCCCGCGCTCACGCTTGCCCGCGCCACGCTGGCCAGCGGCAAGGGGCTGGTGACCGCGAACAAGGCGATGATCGCGCATCACGGGCTGGAACTGGCACGCGCTGCTGAGGCCGCATCTGCACCGCTGAAATTCGAAGCAGCAGTGGCAGGCGGCATTCCGGTGATCAAGGGCCTGCGCGAAGGCGCGGCGGCGAACGAGATTGCGCGCGTTTATGGCATCCTCAACGGCACCTGCAATTTCATCCTGAGCAAGATGGAGGCAGAGGGGCGCGATTTCGGCGATGTGCTGGCCGAAGCGCAGGCGCTTGGCTTTGCAGAGGCTGACCCCAGCTTTGATATCGACGGCGTGGATGCCGCGCATAAATTATCGATTTTGGCGAGCATCGCCTTTGGCACCCAGCCCGCCTTTGGCGATGTGAAATCAGGCGGCATTCGTGATGTACTGGCAGCCGACATCGCTGAGGCGGCGGCGCTTGGTTACCGGATTCGCCTGCTGGGTTTTGCCGAAGCCAATGACGCGGGGCTGTTCCAGCGCGTTCATCCCCATCTGGTGCCCGTCAGCCACCCGCTCGCGCATGTGACGGGGGCAACCAATGCCGTGGTCGCGGAAGGAAATTTTGTCGGGCGGCTGTTGTTTCAGGGTGCCGGCGCAGGCGACGGGCCAACCGCGAGCGCGGTGGTCGCCGATCTGATCGATATCGCGCGCGGCGAATATGGCCCGCCCTATGCCATGCCCGCCGCCGCCCTGCTGGCCCAGGCCCCCGCTGACACCGGCGACCGGCGCGGGCGCGCTTATGTGCGCTTCACCGTTGCTGACAAAGTGGGGGTGCTGGCAGAGATTGCAGCGGCGATGCGCGACGCGGGCGTCTCGATCGAAAGCCTGATGCAGCGCGGGCGATCAGCCGATGGCAGCGTGCTGGTCGCCATCGTGACGCATGAAGGGCCAGAGCGCGCGGTCGCCACGGCGCTGGCGGCATTGCGCGGTTCAGAAAGCCTTACGGGCGCGCCGCTATGGATGCATATTCTGGGGGATTGATACCTAGCTATCCGGGTCAATCACCTTCTGCGCGATCTGGAACAACACCTTTGGCACCGCAAACAGGTTGATCCCGGTGCATCCGCCCGGCGGACATGGCGGGCCGGGTGTCCGTGTCGTCAGATCGCCTGTGGGTCGCCGCGGCCCATCCGGCGGGCCGCGCTCATCCGGCAGCGGCAGACGGAGCGCCGAATCGCGCCCCTTGCACACCAGGATTTCGTCCGGATCAGCGGCGCGGCGATTGGCGCAATTCGCGCTGTTGGTCGGCGTAACAGCGTCATTTCGCGGTACCGTGCCATCAAAGCGGCGGGGTCGCTGGCGTCCGCTGAACCACCGGCCACCTGAATCGCTGTCGCTATCAACAACACACCGTACATTTGGGGCCAATCGCTGCCATTTTGGTAAAAATGCTCGCAATTCCCGGCCATATCATGGCAAAAATCAGCAAAACGGTGCGATTTTCAGCCGTTTTAGTTCGATTACTGGGCAGCGATCCATCACAACATCAAGTCCCGCGGCCTCTGCGCGTGCTGCGGCGGCTGCATTAACGACGCCCAATTGCATCCAAACCGCCTTCGCGCCCACCGCAATCGCGGCATCAACCGCGTCTCCCGCCGCCGCTGAATTGCGAAAAATATCAACCAAATCAATCGGATCGCCCAGCGTTGCCATATCGCCAAACACAAACTCGCCGTGGATATGCTCACCCGCGATTTGCGGATTGATGGGAATCACCCGGTACCCATGCGCCTGCAGCGCCGCCATCACCCCATATGACGGCCTGTCGGGCCGATCCGAAGCACCAACCAGCGCAATCGTCCGCACGCGCCCCAGCAGCGCGGCAATGTCTTCATCCGAAGTGAGTGGCATGCTTGCCTCCGCGTTCAATCCAATCGCGGACAATCGCCGCAATATCCATGAACGCGGCGCGCTCTGGGCCGTTCCCGGTAACCGGCGGCTGCCCGGCATCGGAACCCGTGCGAATCGCGATATCGAGCGGAATGCGGCCCAGAAACGGTATTTCCAGGATATCAGCAGCCAGTTCCGCCCCGCCGCTGCCAAAGGGGTCCGAAACCTCGCCGCAGGACGGGCAGGCATATCCCGCCATATTCTCCACCAGCCCGATGATAGGGATGCCCGATTTCACAAACAGATCGATCGCGCGCTTGGCATCGATCAACGCCAGATCCTGCGGGGTCGATACGATGACAACGCCCGATGGCCGGTGTTTCTGGATCATGGTCAACTGCACATCGCCCGTGCCCGGCGGCATGTCGATGATCAGCGTATCGGTTTGCCCCCATTCGGCATCGACCAGCTGCCCCAGCGCCCCCGCCGCCATCGGCCCGCGCCAGGCAATCGCCTGATCGGGCGCAACCAGCTGGCCCATCGACAGAATCGGCACGCCCGACGGGGTTTCAACCGGCACCAGCAGTTTTTCAGGCGCGGTCGGGCGGCTGCCCTCCACCCCCATCAACTTGGGCTGGGAGGGGCCATAGATATCTGCATCGACCAGCCCCACCTTTCGCCCTAATTGGTGCAGCGCAATCGCGAGATTGGCAGAAACAGTGGATTTTCCAACCCCGCCCTTGCCGCTGGCGACCGCAATAATCTGGCGCTGGGTCCGCTGGCTGGTCAGCGCCACGCGCACCTCTGTAATGCCCGGCAAGGCAGTGACGCACCGCTTGACCGCCGAATCGAGCACGTCGCGCGCCGTGGGATCAAGACCGCTGACATCAAGGATGATAGAGGCCCGGCCATCCTCCAATCGAGCGGTGGCGCGGGGGCCGGCAATCGGCAACAAGGCAGCGTTCAGGCTATCGATATCGGTCATGGATACCGCATTAGGACGGTCTGTGCCGGTTGCCACTGTTTTTCCCGTGTGGGACACCTATAAAGGGTTCATGATTACTCGACCGGCCTGGCTGCAGCGCATTTCCATCCTGATGACCGAAAAGCCGAAAAGCCCGTGGGGCGGTTCTGGCGACGATAGTGAGGGGCCTCGCAACCCCTGGTCAATTCCACCTGGCGGCAACCGCGGTCGCGGCCCGAAACCGACCGCGCTTGACGAATTCCTTCGTCGTGCGCGGGGCACGGGTGGCGGCGGCGGCGGTGGCAGCGGTTTTTCCGGCTTTCCCACCGGCGGCGGTGGCAAGGCCATTTGGCTGATCGGCAGCGGGCTGATTGTTGCGCTGTGGGTGATCTTTACCAGCGTCCACCAGATTGCGCCGCAACAGCGCGGCGTTGTTGCGTATTTCGGGCGCTATTCGGGAACGCTTGATCCCGGCATCCGGCTCACTTGGCCCGCGCCGATCGCCACGGTGACGAAGGTCGATGTGCAGGCCATCCGTACCGAGGATTTTCCTGAAGGCGGCACCGGTGAAAACCTGATGCTGACCGGCGATCAGAACATCATTGATCTCGCCTATTCGGTGCGGTGGGATATCGCCAACCCGCAGGATTATATCTACCAGATCCGTAACCCCAAGGACACGGTGCGCGCCGTTGCGGAAAGCGCGATGCGCGCGGTGGTCGCCACGGTGACGCTGGATGAGGCGATCGGCAATGGCCGCGACCGGATTGGCGTGCGCGCGCAGGATTTGATGCAGTCGATCCTGAACGAATATAATGCGGGCATTCGCATCCAGGGCTTTGCAATCAAACAGGCCGATCCGCCAACCAAGGTGATCGACGAGTTCAAAAAGGTGAGCGCAGCTCAGCAGGAGGCCGAATCGAACCTGAACGAGGCGCGCACCTATGCCCAACAGATAACCGCCCGTGCGCAGGCAGAGGCAGCCGAGTTTGACCTGAACTATGCCCAGTACAAGCTGGCGCCGGCAGTAACCCGTCGCCGCATGTATTATGAAACGATGGAGGCTGTGCTGGCGCGCACCAACAAGACGGTAATCGAAACGCCCGGCGTTGTGCCGTATCTGCCCCTGCCAGCTACACGCGGCCGGGCGCCCGATCCGGTGCCCGCCGTCCTGCCCAACCCAGACACGGGAGCAGGCCAGTGAACCCCGCTTTTCTGCGCAACCCCATCGGCATCGCCATTGCCGCGCTGATCGCCTTGATCGTCGCGATGAGCAGCTTTGTGATCGTCCCCGAAACCGAACAGGCGGTGATCCTGCGGTTCGAACAACCCGTCGACACCTATAATGTGTGGAAGCCGAACCAGCCCTTTGGCCGCACCGAAGCCGGATTGCAGATGAAGTTTCCCTTCATCGACAAGGTGGTGTGGATCGACAAGCGCGTGCTCGACGTCGACTTGGAAAACCAGCAGGTGCTGTCAACCGATCAGCTCCGGCTGGAGGTTGATGCCTTTGCCCGGTTCCGCATCATCGATCCATTGAAGGCCGTCGTCTCCACCGGCAGCACCTCTGCCACCGAAGACAGGATCGCCGAACAGCTCCGCCCGCTGCTTGGTTCTGCGCTGCGCAACGAACTTGGCAAGCGGCAATTTGCTGCGCTCCTGAGCCCTGAGCGCGGCCAGGTGATGGATAATATCCAGGCCGGGCTGCAGCGGCTGGCGTCGCAATACGGCGTGCAAATCGTCGATGTGCGAATCAAGCATGCCGATCTGCCCAGCGGCAGCCCGCTCGACAGTGCGCTGAACCGGATGCGCACCGCCCGCCAGCAACAGGCGGCAACCATCCGCGCGCAGGGGCAAAAACAGGCGCAGATCATCCGCGCCGAATCAGATGCAAATGCGTCGCGCATTTATGCTGAAAGCTTCAATAAGGACGCTGATTTCTATGATTTTTATCGGGCGATGAAATCATACCGGCAAACCTTTATTGGCGACGGCGTAACCCCGCAGGGCGAAACATCGATCGTGCTGTCACCGAACAACGAATATTTGAAGCAATTTACCGGCCGCCCACGCTGACAATCGGTTCATATTCAATCGCCGTTCAGGCGCACGCCCCCAAAACTGGCGGCCTTGCGACGGTCAAGAGAGGAATAAACTAACGTGCGTTACGCTTATGCCATCACCAGTGCGGTTCTGTTGGGCGGTGCCGCCGCCGCCATGACGCTGCAGCCGCCAGCCCTCGCCCAGACCGCGCAGAATGAGCCGTCGGCAATGGCCGCCCTCGCCCCGCGCGCGGGTGCTCCCATCAGTTTTGCTGATCTTGTCGCCAGATTGCAGCCCGCTGTGGTGAATATCTCCACCAAGCAAAGCATCAAGGTGCCCCAGCAAAACGCGAACCCATTCGCTGGCACGCCATTTGCAGATCTGTTTGGCGGTCAGGGCCAAGGCCAGGGCGCGCCAACGCCGCCGCCGGTAACGCGCGAGGCGCAGTCGCTTGGTTCGGGCTTTCTGATCTCGGACGACGGCTATGTCGTGACGAACAATCACGTCGTTGCCCCCGGCGCCAAGGGCGCATCGGTTGATTCAATCACCGTCACGCTCACCAACCGCAAGGAATATGTTGCCAAGCTGATTGGCCGGGACCCGACATCAGACCTGGCACTGTTGAAGATTGAAGCCAAGGGCTTGCCCTTCGTGAAGTTCGGCGATTCAGAACGCGCCCGTGTGGGTGATTGGGTCATCGCGATCGGCAATCCGTTCGGCATCGGCAGCACGGTGACGGCAGGGATCGTCTCGGCGCTCCACCGCGCGACCGGCCAAGGCGGCGCTTATGATCGCTTCATCCAGACCGATGCAGCGATCAATCAGGGCAATTCGGGTGGGCCGATGTTCGACCTGAACGGCAACGTCATCGGCATCAACTCCCAGATTTTTGCGGGCCAGTCAGGCGGCAATATCGGCATTGGTTTTGCCATTCCCGCCGGTGAAGCAAAGCCGATCATCGATAAACTGATGCAGGGCACCACGATTGCGCGCGGCTATCTGGGCGTCAGCATGTTGCCGCTTACCGAAGAATTGGCAGCGCCATTGGGCTTGCCGAAGAACAGCGGCGAAATCATCCGCAGCGTTTCACCCGGTGAGCCCGCCGACAAGGCGGGTGTGATGGTGGGTGACGTGATCGTCGCGGTGAACGGGCAAGCGGTTTCGCAGGATTCGTCACTCAGCTATCTGGTTTCCAATGTGAAGCCGGGCACGCGCATTCCGCTCGACATTATTCGCAATGGCAAGAAGCAGACGCTCAGCGTGGTGGTCGGCACCCGCCCATCCGAAGATGCGTTGGCAGCTGCCGTCAGCGGTACGTCTGATGACGATGCCATGGCGCAGCCCGACACCGATGGCCCGGCATCGCCCGTTGCCAACAAGCTTGGCCTGGCCGTCGTCCCGCTAACGCCGCAAATCGCCCAGAATATCGGCGTTGACCCAGCGGTAAAGGGTGTTGTGATCAGCGGCACTGATCCAACCAGCGATGCCGGGCAGAAGCTGAAGCGCGGCGACGTGATCATCTCGGTAAACGGCACGGCGGTCGCTACGCCAGCCGCGCTTAGCGCTATCGTGGCGCAGGCGATCAAGGATGGTCGCCCCAGCGTGCTCCTGTATGTCCAACGCCAGCGGATCCCGGCCCAGTTTGTGGCGGTGAAGCTGAAGAAGTAACCGCGCGCCAGCGCGAACGATTGCGCCGCTTCGCCTCACCAGAGGCGGGCGGCGTTTTCGTGTCTTGCTGCCCCGCGCTGAAATGCGATAGTCGCCCGGCGTGCATCGGCACGCTTGGGGATTTGAAATGGCAGACGGCACCAGCATCTTTATCGGAACGGGCGGCGGCAAGCCGCAAGCGCTGGAACTGAAACGCGCCAATCGCCACGGGCTGATCGCGGGCGCGACGGGCACCGGCAAAACAGTGACGGTGCAGGGCATTATTGAGGGGTTTTCCGCCGTTGGCGTGCCGTGTTTCGTGGCAGACGTGAAGGGCGATCTGGCGGGCCTGGCGATGGCCGGTTCCCCCACCGCCAAGATGCACGATGTGTTCGCCGCGCGCGCCAAGGAGATTGGCTATGACAATTGGGCCTATGCCGACACCCCGGTGCAGTTCTGGGATTTGTTCGGCGAACAGGGCCACCCCATCCGCACCACGATCAGCGAGATGGGGCCGCTGCTGCTCGCGCGGCTGATGGACCTGAACGAGGTGCAGGAAGGCGTGCTGACCATCGCCTTCACCGTCGCCGACAAAGAAGGGTTGTTGCTGCTCGACCTCGATGATCTGCAAGCGATGCTCGCGCACTGCGCCACCCGCGCGGATGAACTGACGACCACCTATGGCAATATGTCAAAGGCGAGCATCGGCACGATCCAGCGTTCGCTGCTGCAACTGCGTAGCCAAGGTGGGGAGCATTTCTTCGGCGAACCCGCGCTGGCCATGGCCGATTTTATTGCGTGCGACGACAAGGGCCGGGGCGTCGTCAACGTGCTTGCCGCCGCCAAGCTGATGCAGAGCCCGAAACTCTATTCCACCTTTCTGCTGTGGCTGTTGAGCGAGCTGTTTGAGCACCTTCCGGAAATTGGCGACCCCGACAAGCCGGTGCTGTGCTTCTTTTTTGACGAGGCGCATCTGCTGTTCAACGATGCGCCCAAGGCGCTGCTGCAGAAGATTGAACAGGTCGTGCGGCTGATCCGGTCGAAAGGGGTTGGCGTGTATTTCATCACCCAGAACCCAATCGACATTCCCGATACCGTCGCGGGCCAGCTCGGCAACCGGGTGCAGCACGCTTTGCGCGCGTTCACCCCGCGCGATCAGGCAGCGGTCAAATCGGCGGCGACCACTTTTCGTGCCAATCCCGGGGTCGACGTGGAAACGGTGATTACCGAGTTGAAGGTTGGCGAGGCGCTAGTGTCGTTGCTTCAGCCCGATGGTGCGCCCTCGCCAGTGGAGCGCACGCTGATCAAGCCGCCAGCATCGCGCGTCGGCCCGCTGGACGCCAAGGAGCGCGGCGTGATGATCGCCACTGACGCAATTGGCGAGAAATATGACACGCTGATCGATGCAGAATCGGCAGAGGAATTGCTCTCAACCAAAGCCGCAGAAGCATCCGCCGCTGCTGCCGAGGCAAAGGCTGCGAGCGAAGCCGAAAAAGTCGCAGCCGCTCAGGCTAAGGTTGACGCCCGAACCGCCAAGGAGGCTGAACGCGCGCGCATTACCGCCGAAAAGGAAGCGGCACGCCAGGAGCGCGAGGCCGCCAAGGCAGCCGCCAATAGCCCCTGGGCAAAAATCGCCACCTCCGCCACGCGCACGGCGACAACCACGATCACGCGGACCGTGGCGAATGAAGTCGCCAAACAGGTATTCGGAACCGGCAGCAAACGGGGATCGAGCAACGGTGGCCTGATCGGCGGCATCGTCCGCGGCGTGCTAGGCGGGTTGTTCAAGGGGCGGTGAGCGGGGCCAGCGCGAGGCATGGCCCCACCAACCACAAGCCGTCACCCTGAACCTGTTTCAGGGTCCACCACGCCACAGCCATTACAGCCATTGGTGCGCGGTGGATGCTGAAACAAGTGCAGCATGACGGATGAGGTGGTTGTTGACGCTAGGTGCGTCTTACCGGCAGCGAACCTGCGAGCCATTCTGGTCAATCGCTTTGCCAGCCACGGCGCCCAGCGCGCCCCCGAGCAGCGTACCAACCGCGCGCGAACGCCCACCGTCGATCACATTGCCCAGAACACCGCCGCCAATTGCGCCGATAATTAAGCCGGTCGTGCCGTCGTTGCGGCGGCAATAATAGCGCCCGTCATTGCCGCGATAAACGCGGTCATCCTGCGCGAGCACGCGTTCCTGATAATTCGGGCCATCGCGATAATAGCGTGCGGCATCATAGCCATTTTCGTCGCGGTCCGCGTAGCGCGGATCATTATATCGCGGGTCGTTATATCGCGGGTCGTTGTTGCGGGGATCGTTAAAGCTCGACCGGTTGTTGCGTGATGCCTGATAGCGATCAAATTCGGTGCGAAATATCTGCATTTCGTTCTGGAAACGCTGCTGCGCGGCCTGGAAACGCTGGTCCTGCTGCGCGGTCTGCGCGAGCACGGGAGTCGACAACGCCAGGCACGATGTGGCGATTGCGGCGGCGATACGGGTAAGACGGGTCATGGCACTCTCCTCGATGATCAGCCCATAACAGCCGAACCGACCTAAACGTTGCATGAACGTAATAATTTCGTCGCTCTGCGTACGACCAAGCGAGCCCAATGCGCGGCACGCTGCACATGAACCACGACGAGCGAAGCGGGTCACTTCGCTGGCGTCGCGTCTGGCCCGGTCCAGGTCCAGGCCACGATTTTCCAGCCGGTTGCCAGTTTGCGAAGCGCAAAGGTCATCTGTGCCGCTTCGCGCATCGGCACGCCCTTCAGGGTGAAAGAGTAGGTTGACGGGGCAATCACATAAGCACGGTCGCCCGCCACAAGCTCACGCGTCACCGTGCCCAGCACAACCTTGGGGTTGGTGATGCCCTGTGCCGCCGCGTCTTTGGCATAATCATCGGCCCAGCGCTTCACGACATCATGTCCGCCCCAAAAATACGGCGCAACTTCATCGGTTATATGTGCATCATCGGCATGGGTGGCCGCAGCAGCCGCCATATCGCCTTTGTTAAATGCCTCCAGAAACTGCGTGATCGGTGCCTCAACCGCGGCATCATGGGCATGCGCCGGTGCCGTGCCCAAGGCCATCAGGACCCCAAGCGTGATGAATGACTTCAGCATCATATTCCCCTCCCCCTGCCGATCACAGCGCGGCTTTGGACGATCATATCACCCCGACGCACGATCGCGATACAAATCAGCATCATCACATGTGGCTAAGTAGCGCGCTGATCGGGATGAAGGCAAAGGCGACCGAGCTGTCCGCCACACCATACGGCAGGAACAGCGTGCCCCCATGGCGGATCGCGCCACAACTATAGACGACATTGGGCACATAGCCCTCGCGGTCCTGATCAGCGGCGGCGAGGATAGGCTCGCGCGTGCGGCCAATCACCTTTGACGGATCAGCCTTGTCGAGCAGCACGGCACCGATTGAGTATTTGCGCATCGCACCCACCCCGTGGGTCAGCAGCAACCACCCCTCGTCCAGCTCAATCGGCGGACCACAATTGCCGATCTGCACAAGCTCCCAGGGGTAACGTGGTTCCAGCAACCGCTCACCCTCTTCCCAATGCGTCAGCGTGTCAGATCGCAGCAGAAACAGGTTTTCGCCGTCCTGCCGACCAATCATCATATATTGGCCATCAATCTTGCGCGGGAACAGCGCCATGCCCTTGTTTCGTGCCGCGCTGCCGCTCATCGGCACAAGATCAAACGCACGAAAATCGCGCGTCCGCAACAACTCTGACTGGATCATAGATCCATTATAAGCAGTGTAAGTGCCCAGCCATTCCAGACTGCCATCGTCATGGGTGAATTGTACCAGTCGCAGATCCTCCAACCCCTTGGACTGCGCCTGGGTGATCGGGAAGATGACGGTGCCCGACAGCGTCGAATCGCGGTGGCGGTGAACCGTCACTGGCCCCTCCGGCATGGCCAGTTCGTCGCCATCATTGGTGTCGGTGGCAGTGGCGAAAGGGGGTTCCGGGGCAAGCTTCAGCTTGTTTTTGTCAGTAATAATGCCTTCGCGAAAGGCGATCGACGATATGTGCCCCTCGCCCACCGCGCGCATTGACATCAAGATGCGCATCGACCCTGCTGGCATGCCGGTCTGGTCAAAATGCGGGACAGCGCTAGGGTTCATCAGCGCGGCGGCGGCATAGCTATATTCGTGACAGAAATAGGCGCCGATCAGCTGGCGCTTCTCATCGCTGATCTCGCTGCCATCGATGCGCAGCCTGTCCTCAATCTCTTCGTAACGGGTCATGAACACCCGGCGCGTTTGCCAATGGCGCGCCTCAAAATCCTTGAGGACAACCTCCAGCTCGGCTCTGGTCTGTTCGCGGCTCATCGCCAGCACTTCGCGGACAAGGCGTTCGGTGCGGCTGGGCGCACCGCCGCTTGCCTGCCAGGCAAGGTGAAACGGGCGCACCACGACCCGCGAAGGATCTGCATGTAGCCGCAAACGATGGTTAAAAACTTCCAGCACTTGTCGCCTTGCCCCCGAGATCAAGATACCACGGCGACCCGGACCCTGTTGGGTTAGGCGACGGCGTGGGTTGGTCCTGCCACGCTTCCGGCCAGTTTAGAAAGCGATGATATAGCGCAGGACGCCAATTGCAGCGCCAAAATCGATTCTGCACCCTGGTTCCGGTTGATGCCCGTCGGCGTGAGCCCATCGAAGCAACCACCATCCTGCACAGTTGCCAGCGGCAAATCCATGTCATTCAAACCTAAAAACCATCGATAAGCGCGGTTCGCCTCGTCAAGCCAACGGCTGTCCTGCGTTGCTTCATAGGCCACAGCACACGCCTCTACGGTCGCTTGTGCCTCCAACGGCTGCTGATCGAATGGCAAGGGCGCTGCATAGGCGCGACCAAAGCTTTCAGTGCCGACTGCACGAAACCGGCCCTCAGGCGAGGTTTGCCGTGCCACGATCCAGTCGAGCGTCTTCACGCCCGTCTTGATCAAATCGCTGCGCCCTAGCGCCATTCCGGAGCGCATCATTGCCTCAGGCAATCGGGCATTGTCATAGGCCAGCACGATTTCGAACCATTCCCATTCGGGCCGCCGCGCATCAGCCAGTAGCGCCAGGTGATCGGCGCTAAAGCGCTGAATGATCGTCTCCGCCAGACCATGGCCTGGATGGCAGGCCAGTATTTCCGCTGCACCCAGCATCGCAAACGCCTGCGCACGCGGGCTCCCCAGATCAAGCGCCATGGACGCAGTCATATCAAACATCTGCACCGCCCAATCGCGGTGTTTGCGCGCCACAGCCGTGCGCGCCGTCGTACCCAGTGCCCATAAGGTGCGACCGTTCGAATCTTCCGACCCGAACTCCTCACACCAGGTGCGATCGAAATTCATGAAATTGCGAAACCGTTGCGCCGCTGCGTTCCAGGCATATTGGATGAACGAAGCGTAGATTGTGGTCCATTTATCGCGCGCAGCATCGTCCAGTCCCTCCATCCGGCCGACCAGCATCAGCGCGCGGGCATTATCATCAATGCAATATCCATGGCGGCGATCAGGGATCGAAAAAATTGAGTGCTGTAACATGCCGGTCGAATCGCTCATCCGCTCAACCGCAGCGAAATCAGGCGTAAGCGGGATATGCGCCGCGCTGGGATGAGCGATCCGCAGCGGCTTGGCCGCAACCATTGCCACCATCTCACCCATCGCGGTTTCGGCGAGTTTGGACCAGATCATCGTCCGACCGCGAGCATAGGCACGTGCTGACAGTCGACTGCGATTGCCGTCATTGCCCAGCAACGCAATAATCTCCCGCGCGAATGCCGCGTCATCGCCAAAATCGACGAGCACGCCGTGGCCGTCAGCCAGTATTTCGGTGGCATGGACATAGGGCGTTGATACCACCGCCTTACCCACGCCAATCGCGTAGGAAAGTGTGCCAGACGTGATCTGGGCCGGGTTGATATAGGGGGTGGCGTAAACGTCCGCAGCCTGCAGATAATCAATCAGGTGATCGTGTTCGACAAAGGCGTCGACAAATTCGACATGGCCCATCACCCCGCGCGCCGCCGCCTGTGCCTTCAGGCGGTCACGATATGCCTCGCCTTCATGCGCAACAAGGTTGGGGTGCGTTGCGCCCAAAACGATGTACAGCGCGTCCGGCTGTGCCGCGACGATCGCCGGCATGGCGTCGATCATCGTTTCAATGCCCTTATTGGGGGCGAGCAGGCCAAAGGTGAGCACGGTTTTGCGACCTTGCCACCCGAACCGTGGTTTGAAACTGTCAGGATCGGCAAAGGGGCGATCAGGCACGCCGTGCGGAATCATTACCACTGCCTTGCCGCCAAAACCGTGCACCCGGTGTAAAATCTCGCGGCCGCGTTCGGCCATCACAATCACTTTGGCGCAGCGGCGCAACAACCCTTCCATCACCCGGCGCTCGTCAGGGCTTGGCTTCTCCAGGATCGTGTGGAGCGTGACGATTACCGGGAGCGAAATCCGGTCAAGCAGGGTGAGGATGAAATCGCCTGCCTTGCCGCCGAAAATGCCATATTCATGCTGCAGCCACACTGCCTGAGCGCCGCTCGCTTCGATCGCCCGAGCGGCTGCCAGATAGGCGGATAAGTCCTGTTGGGCGATGCTTGCGGTTACCTCCGGCGGGTAATCATACCGGCCCGGATGATCGTCCATCGCATAGACATCAACACCAAGCTCGGGAAACTCCGCCTTTAGCGCTTCAAATGTATCGGTGGTGTATGTGGCCAAGCCACATTGGCGCGGCAGGAAATTTCCAATCAGCACCAGATGATTGATCGCATGCCCATCGGACCCGGATAGCCGGTTAACAACCTGCACCATTTGCGCGCCCTTTCACGAGCCAGTGTTGGGCGACCGAGCCGCCCTTCGTTGACCTTAACGGGTGCGCGTGAATATGGTTGCAATTATGTTGCGCTGCAGCATCGAAGAGTGTGCGCTGAAACGCTTATCCGCGCCCACGATAGCCGGGCACATCTTGCGCTGGAATCCACACGCCTTCAGGGGGCGCGCCGGTCTGCCAGAAGACATCAATCGGAATGCCGCCCCGCGGATACCAATAGCCGCCGATCCGCAACCACGCGGGCTGCATTTCCGCGGTCAGTCGCTGACCAATACCAACCGTGCAGTCTTCATGAAATGCTTGATGATTGCGAAACGCGCCCAGAAAAAGCTTCAGCGACTTGGATTCGACGATCGTTGCGCCGGGCACATAATCAATCACCAGATGCGCGAAATCGGGCTGCGCCGTCACCGGGCACAGCGAGGTAAATTCGGGACAGACGAACCGCACCATATACGGGCTGCCCGGGCGCGGATTGGGCACGTAATCCAGCGTTGCCGCTTCGGGTGATTCAGGCAGTGCGCTCGCTTGGCCGAGAAATTTGGGCGTCATGCTATGGCGTTTATCGCGGCGCGCGGTGAAAGGAAATGATGACCACACTTATTCCCGTCCTTGGCGACCAATTGTCGATGGCGCTGGCCAGCTTGCAACACGCCGACCCCGCTACCGCAGTTATCTTGATGGTCGAAGTGGCTGAAGAGGCCAGCTATGTGCCGCACCATAAGCGCAAGATCGCCTATATCCTGTCCGCGATGCGGCACCACGCCGCCGCGCTGTCCGCCGCTGGTTGGCAGGTGGACTATGTCGCGCTCGACGATCCTGAAAATAGCGGCAGCTTCACCGGCGAAATCGCGCGCGCCATTGCGCGGCATGCTCCAGACGAAATCGTGGTGACGGCGGCGGGCGAGTGGCGCGTGGCCGCGATGATCGACAGTTGGGAGACGCTGTTCGGCCTGCCGGTTGAGATTTGCGCAGACACGCGATTCATCGCTTCGCTTGATGAATTCGCGATTTGGGCGGCGGGCCGCAAGCAACTCCGCATGGAATTTTTCTACCGCGATATGCGCCGCAAGACCGGGCTGCTGATGGAGGGTGACAAGCCCGTCGGCGGTGAGTGGAATTTCGACAGCGAAAACCGCAAACCCGCGCCCCGCGATCCCGCCATGCCGCGCCCGCTGTCGTTTGCGCCGGATGCGATCACGCTGGAG